>JAHWKH010000118.1 GCA_019347995.1 Gemmatimonadota bacterium
CGCAGCGTCAGCCTCAGCGCCTCGCCCGAGGGCAGACGACGCGCCTCCGGCCCCCACTCCCGCCGCAGCGCGCCCCACGCCTCCGCGACCGGCTCCTCCGGCAGCAGGCAGTCGGCTCCGATATCCACCAGGACGTCCGGGCGCTCCAGCGCCGCCTCAACGTCCTGGGGTTCGATCCTGGCCGGGAGGACGGGATCTTCGGCGAGCAGACCGCCCAGGCCGTCCGTGACTTCCAGACGAACGTCGGCCTCCCCTCCGACGGCATCGCCGGAGCGACCGCGGCGGAGACGCTGCGCTCGAAGGACAAGGACGCGTCCATCACGGTCCTCACGGCCGAAGGCGAGCCGCTCTACAACCGCGTCACGATCAAGGACTTCGCGAAGGGCGCGCAGCCCGAGGAGAAGTCGAAGATCCACGACCTCAAGTGGTACGAGGACCGGCAGATCGACCTGCGCCTCTACACGCCGGTGTCGCGCGTCGACGACGGCAACCACGTCGTCATCACGGAGGACGGCCAGCGCGTGGAGTACACGAAGCTCCTCGTCGCGACCGGAGGGCTGCCGGACATCGACTGGCTGGACGGCGGCGAGCATTGCACCACAGTTTGGGACGCGCTCTCGCGCACCGGCCCCACGGTAGGCGACGACGAGGTGCAGGCGGATCCGGCCTCGTCGTCGGCGGACGGCCGCACGAGCCGTGCCTGTCGCTCGCGAGCCGCTCCCTCGCTTGACCTCTCCCGAGCCCCCGCCTACGCTGGCGACGGATTCCTCCCCCACAGCGACGGCTGAGCCATGCCTCCACAGGTGCCCCCCGCTCCCACCGACGAGGAGCTGGACCGCTACATCCTCACGCGCTACGCGCTCCTCGGGGTGGACGTCTCGGTGCTGCCCGCCTCCGATCCCGACGCGCCCATGGACCGGGAGCGGCTCCTCGCCAACGCGCGCTCGATCCTGCGCGACGACGTGAAGGCGGCCGACTTCGAGATCGACCCCCAGCTCGTGGTGCCCATGCCGTTCCCCGCGCCCTTCACCTCCTGGACCGACCGGGGGGCACCCTGAGCGGGCGCGAGCCGCCCCAGGACACGCGCGTCTCGCGCCGGTGGTTCCTGGAGCGGATGGCGTGGGTGTCGTCGGCCGCGGCGGCGGGCACGCTGCTCACGAATGCGCCGGCCTCCGCCCATGCGGCGCGTCGGACCCTTCCGGACGAGGCCTTCTCGACGCGCGTGCGTCCCCAGGCGCTGGACGACCTGACCGAGCTCACCATCTCCGAGTCCATGGCCCTGCTGCGCGCGGGCACGGTGACGCCCGCCGACCTGGTGAATGCGCACGTGGACCGGATCGAGGCCTTCGATGGCGACTACCGGGCGTTCGCCGACCGGCCCGGGCGGGAGCCTCTCCTGGCGCAGGCGCTGCGCACGCCGATCGAGGGGCCCCACGCGCCCCTGCGCGGCATCTGCCTGACGCCCAAGGACAATTTCTACACGGCCGATCTCCTCACCGAAGGCGGATCCGCCGTGTTCGAAGGGTTCCAGCCCGATTACGACGCGACGGCCGTGGCGCTCCTGCGCGCCGCGGGCGGGCTGGTGGTGGGAAAGGCCCAGATGGGCAACCTGGCCGGCGGCCGGGCCCGGGTGTACGGCGGTACCACGCCCACCACACGCCACGCCTGGAGCCCCGAGGATCCGGCCCTGAGTCCCGGCGGCTCCTCGTCGGGAACCGCCACGGCGGTGGCGACGCGCATGGCCGTGGCGGGGCTCGGCACCCAGACGGGCGGGTCGGTCACCGGCCCGGGCAACGCCCAGGGGCTCACCTGCCTGAAGCCCACGTTCGGCCGCGTGTCGCTGCACGGAATCATCCCGCTGAGCTACACCCGCGACCACGTGGGTGTCATGGCGCGCGACACCCTCGACGCCGCCATCCTCCTGCAGGTGCTTGCGGTGCCGGATCCCCTCGATCCGCGCACGCTGGGCCTGCCGGCGCCCCCGAGCTACGTGCGGGCCGCGACCCCGTACGGCGGCGAGCGGCCCGCGGTGCGCTGGCCCACCCGCGTCGGGCTGTGGCCCGGCTACCTCTCGCCGGAGCGGAATCCGGGCGAGATGGAGCTGCGGCGCGGCTTCGTCAGCGGCATGGAGCGCACCTCGGGGGTGGATGTGGTGGGCGAGTTGACGCTTCCGGACCAGTGGGAGGAGCTCACGTCGAGCCCCCTGGGGGGCTCCCACGGCGACCCGACGGCCTTCTTCATCGAGCACCTGCGCCGCGACGTGCGCCTGTTCGGGGACCGCCTCCCGCGCTTCCTGAACGGCATGCTCCAGAGCGCGGACACGTACGTGAAGGTCCAGCAGGCTCGCCAGCTGCTGCTCCAACGGATCCTCACCCAGCTCTTCAACCAGTGCGACGTCGTGCTCACCCCCTCCACCGACGCCTTCGACGGGACGGGGCTGCCCCTGCTGTGCATGCCCGTGGGGCTGGACACCGACGGGGAGACGGGGCGCACGGTGCCCCGGGGCGTCACGCTGGCGGCGCGTCCGTTCGGCGAGGAGCGTCTCCTGGCCGTGGCCGCGGCCTGGCAGGCGGCGAGCGACCATCACCGGAGGAGGCCCGACGATCCGGCGCCCTGACGCTTCCCCGGGTGCGGCGAGGGCACCCGTCACCATCGCGGCACATGTCTGAGCCACCGCGGGAGAACCCTCCCGAGAAGCTGCGCAGGCGGACCGGCGAGGCGACGGACGCCATGGTCCGCCACGTCCTCACCCGCGTCCAGGGCACGCTGCACCAGCGGCTGAGCTTCGCGCTCCAGGCCGTCCTCTTCGTCGGCGCCGCCCTCGCCGTCTGGCAGGGCCAGTGGCTGACGGCCGTCACCACCCTCACCATTCTGGTGGTGACCCTGCTGCCCCTCGTCCTGGGGCGCCGGTTCGCGGTCTTCATCCCCCCCGAGTTCGAAGCCCTCACCATCGTGTTCGTCTTCGCCAGCCTGTTCCTGGGCGAGGTGGGAGGGTACTACGTCCGCTTCTGGTGGTGGGACGCGGCGCTCCACACCGCCTCCGGCTTCCTCCTGGGCGTCCTCGGCTTCCTCCTGGTCTACGTCCTGAACCAGAAGCAGGAGGTCGACCTGCACATGAAGCCCGCGTTCGTCGCCCTCTTCGCCTTCATGTTCGCCGTGGGGATGGGCGCGCTCTGGGAGATCTTCGAGTTCGGCATGGACTCCTTCTTCGGCATGAACATGCAGAAGAGCGGGCTGGTGGACACGATGTGGGATCTCATCGTGGACACCGTGGGCGCGGCGGTGATCGCGATCCTGGGATACGGATGGCTGAGCACCGCCGGGACCGACTCGTTCCTGGAGCAGTGGATCGGCCGCTTCGTGGAGGGCAATCCGAGGCTGTTCGAGGGCGAGGGCTGAAGAAGACCCGCGCCGTGGGGCTGTCTACGCGATGTCGCGCTTCAGCGCGACTCCCACCTTCATCTCGTCCGGCAGCACGTCGTTGTCGCAGTGCCCGCACGGTGCGTCGTCGGGCGGCTCCTCGCCCAGGTACGCGAGCAGGTAGCGGGTGCGGCAGCGCGCCGAGCGGCAGTAGCCCACCATGGCCTGGATGCGCTTGCGGTCGACGGCCCCGCGCTCCTCGAAGTCGGCGAGGTCCCGGGAGATGTCCACCTCGGTGACGTCGTCCACCTGGCGTGACCAGCCGCCGCCCCGGTGCTCGCGCACGGCCTCCCGCCGCTCGAGCAGCCTCAGCAGCACGCGGGCCTTGCCCGCGCTCACGTCGGCGGCGCCGGCGATGGTCTCCAGGGCCAACTCCGTTCCGGCGGGAAGGGTGTTCAGCGCGCCTCCCAGCGAGGCCACCTCCTCCAGCGACGGGTAGCGGCCGCCGAGGAAGTACTTCTGCACGCGCTCGTCGCCGCTCAGGTAGAGGAGCGAGCACAGCGCGGGCTCTCCGTCGCGCCCGGCCCGCCCCGCCTCCTGCCAGTAGGCCTCGGGCGAGCCGGGCAGGTGGTAGTGGACGACGAAGCGGATGTCGGGCTTGTCGATCCCGAGCCCGAACGCGTTCGTGGCGAAGACCGCCTTCACCTCGCCGGCCATGAACGCCTCCTGCGCCTCCTCGCGCTGCCTGCGGCTCCGGCGTCCGTGATAGAGGGCCAGCGGCCAGCGTTCGGCGCAGCGCTCGAGCTGCCGCTCCGCCTCCTTCACGGTGGCGAAATAGACGATGCCCGTCCCTTCGCAGCCCGACAGCACGTCGTCGAAGAGCGCGTCCTTCTTCTCCTCGCTGGGGACCTGGATGACCTCGAAGAAGAGGTTCGGCCGGCGGGGGTCCATGATCCGGACCTCGGGATCGCGCAGGCGGAGCTGTCGCTGGATGTCGTCGCGGACGGAAGGGGGCGCGGTAGCCGTCAGCGCGAGGACCGGGGGCCGTCCCAGCCGCTCGGCGACGTCGCCCAGCATCAGGTAGTCCGGCCGGAAATCGTGTCCCCACTGGGATACGCAGTGCGCTTCGTCCACCACCAGGAGGGCCACCTCGCGATCGAGCAGCGAGTCGAAGAATTCACGGTCGCGGAAACGCTCCGGGGTCACGTAGAGGAGGTCGCCCAGACCCCGCTGCAGCGCGTCCGCCTCCTCGTCCTGGCGGCCGGCCGTGAGCCCGGAGTGGATCGCGCGCACGTCCACGCCCAGCTCCTCCAGCTTGTCCGTCTGGTCCTTCATGAGGGCGATGAGCGGGCTCACCACCACCGTCAGCCCGTCGAGCATCACCGAGGGAAGCTGGTAGAGGAGGGACTTGCCCGAGCCGGTGGGCATCACCGCCAGGACGTCGCGGCCCTCCAGGACGGCGCCGATGACCTCCTCCTGCCCCGGCCGGAAGGCGTCGAGGCCGAAGCGGTCGCGCAGCACGGAGAGTAGTTGGCGTTCCCTGTCCCGTCCCCTCATGCGGCCCCCCACGTGTGGATGTCGTCGCCCGTCCTTCTTCACGACCCGTGCCCGCGCCCCGATCCGGCGTCGCGCGCCTTGCCGCCACCCCGCCCCCGCCTCTACCGTGGCCTGCGGGCCATGACGGGGCCCTTCCCCGATTTCCACGGTGGCAGGAGGATCCATGAAGCGGAGTCTCGCGGTCGGCTTGATCGGCCTGGGCATGATGGGGTGCACGGCCACGGCGGACACCCAGCCGATGGAGGAGGGCAACGGGCACCTCAACCCCATGATCTCGCTGCACGAGGCCGGGGAGCCGGTCTTCGGGCTGTACGCCCCGAGCCCGCGGCCCCGGCGGGCGCCCGGCGCCACCTCGCCCGCTCCCGCGCCGAAGTCCCCCGCCGAGCTCGCGCGCGAGGCGATGGCCTTCGAGTCCAGCGACTACGTTTTCGACGGCAGCATGGAAGGCGGCGTGGACGAGAACCTGCCCGCCTTCACGGCGTTCGTCGATGCCCTGCGGGAGGAGGGCGCCCGGGCCGGCACCCACCCGCTGGTCGTGAAGATGGCGCCCATCGCCCCCGATCCGGACGGAGCCGCCGAGGACATCGCGCGCCAGCTCGACGCCGGGGTGAGCGGCATCATGTTCGTCGAGGCCGAGAGCGCCGAGGAGGTGCGGCGCGGGATCGCCGCCATGCGCTACGCGGCGGACGGCGGCACGCGGCCCGACCGGGTCGGCTCGGCCCCGGCGTACTGGGGCGTGAGCGACGCCGAGTACCGCGAGATGGCCGACGTATGGCCGCTGGATCCCGAGGGCGAGCTCATCAACTGGACCATCGTCGAGAGCGCGGAGGGGCTGGCCAACGTGCGCGAGATCGCCGCCGTCGAGGGCATCGGCGTCCTGTGGCCCGGGGCGGGCACGCTGCGCGGCCTCTACACGACCACGGGGCCGGACGGCGAGCGCGTCTTCGACGCCGAAGGCTGGGAAGGGGCCATCCAGACGGTGCTGGCCGCCTGCAAGGAGTTCGACGTCGCCTGCGGCTACCCCGCCAACGCCGACGACATCCAGATGCGCATGGAGCAGGGCTTCAGCGTCTTCGTCATGGGCTGGGGCGAGTCGGGCTTCGAGACGGTGGAGAAGGGGCGGGAGCTGGCCGGCCGCTGATCGCGGCGGCGGAGGGTCCGGCGGGCAGGTCCCCCGCCCGCATGCTCCTGGGCGTGGGGCTCGTGGCCGCCGTCCTCCGCCTGCTCCACGCCGAGTCCCTCCTCGTCGACCCGCTCCACTTCGCCCCGCTGGGCGGCAACCTCCCCCTCCTGATCGCCGCCGAGGAGATCGCGTCGGGCAACCTGGTGCCCTTCGACGGGCCCATTTCCCTCAACAGCCCGCTCTACCCCTACCTCCTCGCCGCCCTTTACCAGCTCGTCGGCATCAGCGAGCTGCACGCGGTGCGGCTGGTCACGGGGGTGCTGGACGCCGGGACCTGCGCCCTGGTGGCGCTGATGGCGTTCCGGCGCTCCGGCCCGGTGGCGGGATGGGCCGCGGGGCTCTCGCTGGCGGTGTTCGGGCCCATGATCTTCTTCGCGGCCGACCTGAACCCCGTGCCGTTCACGCTCCTCTTCCTCACCGGCGGCGTCGTGCTTCTCGACGGGCCCGCCGGTGCGCGCCGCTTCGCGGGGGCCGGCCTGCTCCTGGGCCTGGCCGCCGCCACCCGGCCCAACGTGCTGCTGGCGGGAATCCTGGGCCTGGCCGTGCCATGGGCGCGGCGGCTGCCGCGGCCCGCCCTACTGACGCTGGCCGTCGGCGGCGGCGTCGCCCTGGGCGTGGCGCCCATCACCCTTCTCAACGTCGCCGCCTCGGGTGAGCCCGTGATGCTCACCACCAGCGGGGGCCACAACTTCTACATCGGCCACAACCCCATGGCCGAGGCGCAGTACATGCTCCCGCAGGCGCTGGACGGCGACATCTTCGCCAGCATGAAGGCCTTGGCGGAGGACGTGGAGAGGCGCCCCATGGACGACACGGAGGTGTCGGGATGGTACTACCGCCGGGGGCTGGCCCACGTGGCGGCCGACCCTGGCAAGGAGGCCGCGCTCCTCGGCCGGAGGGCTCTGCTCCTGCTCAACGACTTCGAGGCCACCACCTACGCCAACTACTATTACCAGCGGGAGTTCTCGCCCGTCCTGCGCTGGGCGCCCACCCTGCGCTGGCTCCTCCTGCTGGCGGCCCCCGGGATGCTCCTGTTCCTGCGTCCGCGCGATCTCCCGGCGTGGCTTCCCTTCCTCACCGCCGCGGCCACCGAGCTCCTGATCCGCTTCTACCCGGAAGCCAAGGGGCTCTTCTCACCTGAAGAACGGGTGGGCACCGGGATCACGGACCAAGGCCATACAGGCGCAATCGGTCCCGCGCCGATCGGCTAGGGCCAGGGAGATCGGAAG
>JAHWKH010000119.1 GCA_019347995.1 Gemmatimonadota bacterium
CTCCTGCTCGGGTCCTGCCTCCCCGAGGAGGACGAGCAGTGGGCCTGGCTCGAGGCCGTCCTCGACGTCGGCACACCGATCGCCGTGTTCCTCCACAAGCCGCTGATGCCCCCGCCGGGCATCGGCGAGCGCGGCGGCTGGCGCTACGTGCTCGAGGACGAGTCCCGCCGGCTGGCCGCGCTGCTGGCCCGGCACCGGGAGCGCCTGCCCTTCCGGGACGTGATCGGAGGCCGCTACGGCCTCGAGGACGCCGGACGGGCCCTGGAGGACGTGGCGGAGATGCGCGTCACGAAGGCGGTCATCGCGCCGAACGGCTGATCCGCCGGCGCGCCGGCCTCAACCGTCGAGGACCTCCCGGATCTTATCCGCAAGCTCGTCGGGCGTGAAGGGCTTCTGCAGGAAGGGCGTGCTCTCCTCCAGCACCCCGTGGCGGACGACGGCGTCGTCCGTGTAGCCCGACATGAAGATGACCTTGAGCCCCGGAACGCGCCGCCGGATACGCTCGGCCACCTCGCGGCCGCCCATGCGCGGCATGACCACGTCCGTGAGGAGGAGGTGCAGGGAGCCGTCGTGGTCGTCCAGGACCGCGAGGGCCGCCTCGCCGTCCTGCGCCGTCAGCACGTCGTAGCCCCGTGCCTGCAGCGCCCGGCGAGCCAGCTCCCGCACCATGGGCTCGTCCTCGACCAGCAAGATGGTCTCGCTGCCACCATCCCCCTGCGCGGCGGGCTCCGGCGCCTGCCCGGGCTTCCCTTCCTCGATCCGCGGGAGGTAGATGGAGAACGTGGATCCCTCGTCGGGCTCGCTCTCGACGAGCACGTAGCCGCCGCTCTGCTTGACGATCCCGTAGGACATGGCGAGCCCGAGCCCCGTGCCCTTGCCGGGCTCCTTCGTGGTGAAGAACGGCTCGAAGATGAGGGCCACCGTGTCCTCGTCCATCCCGTGGCCGGTGTCGCGGACCACCACGCCCACGTAGGGCCCCTCGCTGGAGCCGGGGTGGGTGCGAACGAACGATTCCCCGAAGTGGCGCTCGTGGGTCTCGACGGTGAGCCGACCGCCCCGGGGCATGGCGTCGCGGGCGTTCACCACGAGGTTGAGCACGACCTGCTCGATCTGCCCGGGATCGGCGCGCACCAGCCCGAGATCCGGGCTGAGCTCGAACCGCAGGTCCACGTCCTCTCCGATGAGGCGGCGCAGCATGGGCTCCATGCCCCGCATGACGGTGTTCAGGTCCACGATCCGGGGCTGGAGCACCTGGCGGCGGCTGAAGGCCAGGAGCTGCCGCGTCAGGGCGGCGGCGCGCGCCGCCGCGGCACGGATCTGCAAGAGGTCGGGGTACAGGCCATCGCGCTCTCCGACGTCGGACAGAAGCAGGTCGGTATGGCCCTGGATGACGGTGATGATGTTGTTGAAGTCGTGGGCCACGCCCCCGGCGAGGCGACCGATGGACTCGATGCGCTGGGAGAGGCGAAGCTGCTCCTCCAGGCGCTTCTGCTCCGAGATGTCGTCGATGACCGATACGGCGGTGAAGCGCCCGTCGGCCTCTCGCACCGCCGACACGTGCTCGTGGCACCACGCCCACGAGCCGTCCTCGCGGCGCAGCCGCACCTCCCGGTCGTAAAGCTCCTGCCCGCCCGACTCCAGCTCGGTCCACAGCTCGAGCCAGCTCTCGCGGTCCTCCGGGTGGACGAGCTCGCGCATCCGCCGCCCGACGGCGGTGTCCGCGGGCCACCTCAGGAGCCGGATGATGGCGGGGTTGGCGTCCAGGATGCGCGTCTCCTCGTCCATGACGAGGATGCCCACGCCCGACGAGGCGAACACCCTCCCGTAACGCTGCTGGCTCTCCGCCAGCGCCGCCTCCACCCGCCGGTGCTCCGTCAGGTCCCACCCCACGACGAGATAGGCGGACGCTCCGCCGAAGCGGATCGGGCGCACCGGCGCCGACAGGAGGGTACGCCATTCGCCGGAGCTGTGGCGGAGCCTCATCTCCGCAGCCGGCTCGGGCTCCCCCGTCTCGGCCATCCGACGCATGCGCGCCTGGGCGCGCGTCACGTCCTCGGGATGGATCAGCTCCAGGAGGTCCCTGCCGATGACGTCGTCGAGATCCTCCTCGCCCGCGTACGCGAGCCCCGTCCGGTTCGCGTAGAGGACGCGGCCCTGCTCGTGGATCACCACCGCCACGGGGAGGCGCTCCAGGATCTCGCGCAGGTCCTCCCGGGAGCGTGTGGCCGCCTCCTGCGCGCGCTTCAGCGCCGTGATGTCCTCCGCCACGGTGGCGACGCGCACCACGTCCCCGTCGTCGCCCTCGATGGGAAAGGCGCGGGAGCGGATCCACCGTTCACGGCCGTCGTCGAGTCGCAGCCGGAATTCCTCTTCCCAGCCGCCCCGGGCCTGGAGATGCAGGCGTTCCGATACCCGCTCCCGGTCCGCGGGGTGCACCCGCTCGAGCCACGACCTGGGGTCGGCGTACACGGACTCGCGCGAACGTCCCCAGACGGTCTCGTAGGCCGGGCTGACGTAGAGCATCTCGGTCAGGTGCGGGTCGGTGAGGAAGAAGACCTGCTCGATGGCCTCGGCGATCTGGCGGATGTGGGCGTCGCGAGTCCGCTCGTCGCCTCCCGGATCCCCGGACGCCCGGCTCATGGACACGTCCGCCTCACGTCGCGTCGGAGACGTAGATGCGGCGCGCCAGCTCCCGCCCCACGGAGAAGGGATCGCCGCCGGCCCCGCCGACACGCACGCGCACCGGCCCGTCGAACGGCTCGTGGCCTTCCACGCGCACCTGTACGCCGGGCTTGAGTCCCCGCGCCTCCATGTAGCGCAGGCGCTCCGGGTCCTCGTCGGCCACCGCGCGGATGCGGACGTCCTCGCCCGCCCCGGCGTCGGCAAGGGTGGCGAAATCGACGGCTTCGATCTCCCCGGCCGGGGTGGGGATGGGAGCACCGTGCGGGTCGTGGCTCGGGTCTTCCAGCGCGGCGGCCATGCGCCCGATGAGCCGATCGCTGGCGGCGTGCTCCAGCCGCTCGGCCTCGTCGTGCACGTCGTCCCACGAGTAGCCGAGCCGCCGCAGGAGATACGTCTCCAGGATGCGATGCCGCCGTACGATGCGAAGAGCCTCGGCGCGGCCTTCCTCGGTGAGGCGGACGCCCTTGTACGGCAGGTGCTCCACGTAGCCCGCCTCGGCCAGGCGCTTGACCATACCCGTCACCGACGCAGGCTGCACGTCCAGGGACTGGGCGAGGGCGCTGGTGGCAGCCACCTCCCCCTGCTCGGTGAGGGAGAAGATCGCCTTGAGATAGTCCTCGACGGACCGGGACAGGGAGGGCAGGGGCTCGGGCATGATGGCCCTCAATCTAGCGCATCGTGTGTGCCGCGGCCCGCGGTGGACCTCGTCGTGCGCGAAGCCGGTATAATGGATCGATGACTCCACTCTACGAGCGACTCAGCAATGGAATCCGCGTGCGGGTCCAGCCCCGCTTCTCCCTCGCGCGCTCCGAGCCCGCGGACCGGCAGTTCGTGTTCTCGTACCACGTCTTCCTCGAGAACCTCGGCGACCGGGCCGCCCAGCTCCTGTGGAGGCACTGGCACATCCACGACGCCACGGGCGACGACACCGAGGTCGACGGCGAGGGCGTGATCGGGCAGCAGCCCCTTCTCGTCCCCGGCGCACGCCACGAGTACGAGAGCTTCTGCGTGCTCCGGTCTCCCGTGGGATGGATGGAGGGGCACTACACGTTCGAGCGCGGGGACGGCACCCGCTTCGACGTGGCGATCCCCCGGTTCGAGCTGGCCGCGCCCATCTCCCTCCCCGAGAACGAAGAGGGCGACCCGCTGATGCACTAGTAGAGCGGGCCTCGTTCCTCTATTTTTTCCTGTTCGCCATCCGGCGCGTCTTCACATGATCAAGGGGGTTCCGTGGACGACGTCACCGTCGACGCGAAACGTATCCTGCTCCGCTACGGAGCGCCCATATCCGTGCTCGACAAGGTCTCCGACAAAGAGCGTGTCGAGTTCGCCCGCACCATCGCCAAGACCACGCTCGCCGAGCGCCAGAAGCGCCTGAAGGAGCTGCTCGTGGAGCGAGGCTACATCGAGAAGAAGTGACCGCCGGGCGGTCCGGCCACCCCCTACAGCGTCACCGCCGCCAGCGCGGTGGCCAGCGCCGCTCCCAGCGCCGCGGCCGAGAGGGCCAGCGGAAGCTGCGTGAGCACGTGGTCCATCACGTCGGAGCCGCACGCCAGGCTCGACAGGATCGTCGTGTCGCTGATGGGTGAGCACTGGTCCCCGAACACGGCCCCTCCCAGCACCGCCCCGAAACAGAGCGAGAGGTAGAAGGGGTCGGGATTCACGGCCCAGGCCAGGGGCATGGCCAGGGGGAAGACCACCGCGTAGGTCCCCCAGGAAGAGCCGATGGAGAAGGCCACGGCCATGCAGATCCCCATGAAGAGCGCCGGCAGGAAGATCACCGACACCATGTCGCTGGCGACCTCCACGATGAAGTTGGCGGTGCCAAGGTTGCGCGACACCGCCCCGAGCGTCACGGCCAACGCGAGCACGATGGCGCCGATGGTGACGCCCTTGCAGCCGTCCACGAAGCCGTTCACCACGCCGCGCAGGCTCATGCCCTTGAGCAGGGCCAGCACCATGGCCGACAGCACGGCGAGCCCGAACGCTTCCGCGATGGGCACGTCGATGGAGGCCAGGAACACCTCGATCTGGCCCGCCCGCAGCCCCACGAACGCGGCGCCCACGACGCCGGTGAGGGCCGTGCCGATGAGCACGCCCAGGGGGACCATGAAGTCCTCCAGCCCCGGACGGTAGCCCGCCGGGATCCGCAGCCGGGAGAGCTCCTCCGCCGCCAGCGGCTCGGAGCCCGCCCGGTCCAGCTCGCCGGTGGTCCGGGCGCGGGTCTTCGCCGCCCGCATCTTCGCGCCCTCCCAGGGCAGCAGGTCAAGCGCGAAGAGCAGCGTGAGCGTGATGGCGAAGAGCCCGTAGAAGTTGAGGGGCACGGAGCGGAAGAAGAACGTCACCACGTCCTGCTCGGTCATGAAGAGCGGCGTGGTCCCCACCAGCAGCCCCGCCACGTACAGCGGCCACGCGTTCAGGGGGATCACCGTGGCGATGGGCGAGGCCGTGGAGTCCACGATGTACGACAGCTCCTCGTGGGAGACGCCCTCGGCGTCGGTGACCGGTCGCACCGTGGTGCCGGCCAGGATCGTGGAGATGGTGCCGCCCTGGTGGAAGACGATGCCCATGATCCACGCGAAGAGCTTGGCCGTCCTCGGTCCCCGCACGATCTTGCGCCCCGCCCACACGGCGAAGTGCTGCGCACCGCCGGTACGGGTCCAGAGGCCGATGAGGCCGCCCAGCGCCCACAGGTAGACCAGCAGGATGAGCGCGAACGACTCGCTTCCGATGCTGGGTATGAGGAAGCGGTCGATGATGTTGGGATCCCTCACCACGAATCCGGCGACGGCGATGCCGGCGAAGAGGGAGCTCACCACCTCCCGGGTGAAGAACACGAGCAGCAGGGTGACCAGGGCCGGCAGGAGCGAGCTCAGGCCGTAGTGTCCCCCCTGCTCGGGAGGGGCGACCCCGGTGGGGGCCGCGGCCAGCGCGTACGCCCCGGCCAGGGCGATGAGTACCAGCGGCCCCCAGCGGCGCACGGGCCCGCTTCCCGGCCGTTCCTCCTCGGTGGGGTCGTGGGTGCGGATCCCCGTCTCGGCGCCGGCGCCGGCGACGCCTCCCTCCTCCTCATGCTCTCGCCGTGTCGTTCCTCGCTCCGGCGTCGTCGGGCTCAACGCATACCTCCCTGTCGCGATCCAGGGGGAGCTGGAGCCGCACCCGCACGCGCTCCCCGGCCGGCTCCGTCCCCACGTCCGCCGGAGCCCCGTCGACCCGGACCCGCATGGGGCGATCGGACGGAATCTCCGGCTCGAACACCAGCGTGAGGGGAACGCGTCCCCCGATCTGGCGGATGCCGAAGGTATGCCCGTCGTCCCGCCGTGAATAGCGGAGCGTGACGCGGGCGTCGGCGACCCTCAGGCCGGTCACCCCCAGGCGCGTCCAGTGGGTCGGGAGCCTCGGGGCGAGATGGAGACGGCCGTAGTACGCGTCGGCCCCGGCGCCGAGCATGCCGAACAGGGTGGCCGCGGGAGCCAGCCCCGCGGCCGCGGCGTCGTCCCAGCGCGGGTGCCCGGCCGCGGCACGCCACGCCCCGGGGGCGAGCTCGAAGGCGGCCCCCAGGTGGGGCCGGAGGAGCCGGAAGCCCTCCTCGGGCCGGCGGGTGGCGTACGCGGCCCACGCCCGCACTCCACGCGCCAGGGACGACGGCGGGTCGTCCGTGGACGGCCTGTAGCCGCCCGCCTCGGATCCCCCGAAGAGCGCGGCCAGGAGGGGGGCGCCCTGGTCGTCGCCCACCACCGGGAGCCTCAGCCCGCCGGAGGTGGGCCGCCGGGCCGCATCCAGGGTCTCCCGCCGGGCCCGGAGCGGCTCCTCCCAGGCCGGGCTCCCCAGGGACTGCGCCGCCTCGAGCCACGCGTCCAGCGCACAGCGCCACACCACCCGCTCCGCGGCCGTCAGCGCGGATGGATCGAGGCCGGCCGCCGCCTGCACCACCTCCACCCTCAGGGCCTGCAGGCGCTCCGGCTCCCCGGTCCACGCCACGATCCTGCCCATCAGGAGGGCGTGCAGAGGAGAGTCGAGGGACGGCCGCACCGCCCGCAGGGCCGAAGCGACGTCGCCGGCCGCCAGCGCGCCGAAGCCACACCAGGCGGCGTCGCTGGCGGCGTCGAAGGGAAAGGCGGCCCCCGCGGAGACTCCGCCGGCTTCCGCAACGCCTCCCCCG
Source organism: Gemmatimonadota bacterium (assembly GCA_019347995.1). The sequence continues at coordinate 6,845 of JAHWKH010000119.1, forward strand.
CCGCTCCCCCGACGGAAGCCTGACGGACCCAGGGCTCCCGCGATGCGGGCCGAGGCCCACGGCAGCGCGTCGTCGAGGTCCCGGACGCCGGTGTCCAGGACCAGCCGTTGGCTCCGCAGCTCGGCGCTGGCCCGCTCGGCGTGGGCCTCGGCGGCCGGTGCGGCGGAGAGGATGGCGAGCGCCGCCGCCGCCTCGGCGGGGTTGCGCCCCGCCACCGCCACCAGCGTCACGAGCAGCAGCAGGGGATACAGCCACGAAGGCGGCGGGTAGCCCCGGTCCGCCAGCAGCAGTGCCCAGGCGGGCGGCTCGACTCCCCGGGGGTAGGCCCCCATGAAGAGCGTCATGTGCTTGAAGACGCCCCAGAAACTGACGAAGGTCAGCGGCAGCACCTTCCGCTGGAGCAGCTCCAGGTGGCTGTAGCCAAAAAACTGCGCCATGCGTTCAGCCGTC
>JAHWKH010000011.1 GCA_019347995.1 Gemmatimonadota bacterium
ATCTGCTGCTCGCCGCCGCACGCGGCGAGGAGCGGCGCCAGAGCGAGAACGGCCATCGGCGCGGCGGCGCGGCGGCGCGGCGGCGCGGCCGTGGAGGATCCTTCCGTCAAAGCGTCACTCCGATTCGTTCCGGCCGAGCTCCCGGCGAAGCTCGGCGAGCAGGTTCAGCGCGTCCATGGGCGTCATCCGCTCCACCTCGAGCGCACGCAGGCGCTCCACCACGGGGTGCTCGACGGTGAAGAAGGAGAGCTGATCCGGCGGCGGGCCGGACGCGGGGCGATGTCGACCGCGGCGTCCCAGCCCCTCGCCGCCGTGGGAGTGTGTACCCTCGAGCTCGGTGAGAAGCTCCTTCGCCCGTGCGATCACGCCCGCCGGAAGGCCCGCGAGCCGTGCCACCTGGATCCCGTACGAGCGGTCGGCGCCGCCCTCCTCCAGCCGACGCAGGAAGACGATGTCGTCGCCCGACTCCTTCACGGCCACGTTCATGTTCCTGACCGAGGGGAGCAGGTCGCCGAGCTGCGTGAGCTCGTGGTAATGGGTGGCGAAGACGGTCTTGCAGCCCACGGCCTCGTGGAGGTGCTCGGTGACGGCCCACGCGATGGAGACGCCGTCGTACGTGGAGGTGCCCCGGCCGATCTCATCGAGGAGCACGAGGCTGGCGGCCGTGGCACCGTGGACGATGGCCGCCGTCTCGTTCATCTCGACCATGAAGGTGGACTGGCCGCGGGCCAGGTTGTCCGAGGCCCCCACGCGCGTGAAGATGCGATCGGCGATCGGGAGCCGCGCCCGGTCGGCGGGCACAAAGCTCCCCATCTGAGCCAGGAGTTGGATGAGGCCCACCTGGCGGAGCACCGTGCTCTTCCCCGCCATGTTCGGTCCGGTGAGGATGACGATGCGGCCGTCCTCGTCCAGCGCCAGGTCGTTGGGGATGAAGTCCTCGGCGCGCATCATGGTCTCCACCACGGGGTGGCGGCTCGCCGCCATCTCCATCTCGAAGCCCGTGTGCACCTCCGGCCGCACGTAGCGGCGCCGCTCGGCCACCTCGGCCAGCGTCGCCAGCACGTCCAGCGCCGCCACGCGCGCGCCCGCTTCCTGGAGGCGGCCCACCTCCGCCGCCACGGAGCGCCGCACCTGGCCGAACAGCTCGGCCTCGAGCTGGCCGATGCGGTCCTCGGCGTCCAGGACCTTCTCCTCCCACTCCTTGAGCTCGGGCGTGAAGTAGCGCTCGGCGTTGGCCAGCGTCTGCTTGCGCACGTAGTCGTCCGGGACCTTCTCCAGGTTGGCCTTCGTGACCTCGAGGTAGTACCCGAAGACCTTGTTGAAGCCCACCTTGAGCGAGCCGATGCCGGTGCGCTCGCGCTCGCGGGCCTGGAGCGACGCGATGAAGTCCCGGGCTCCGTCCCGGAGCTCGCGCAGCCCGTCCAGGTCGTCGGACCAGCCGTGCCGGATCACGCCGCCGTCCTGCAGGGCGGCCGGGGCGTCCTCGGCGATGGCGCGTGACAGCAGGTCACGGACGTCGTCCATGGAGTCGAGGCCGCCGCCCCGCTCCACCAGCAGCTCGGCTTCGGCTTCGGCCACCGCCGCCCTCACCCCGGGAAGCTGGTCCAGCGAGCGGCGCAGACCCAGGAGCTCCCGGGGGGAGACGCGGCCCGTGCCCACCTTCCCCGAGAGGCGCTCCAGGTCGGCGACCTCGGACAGGCGGGCGCGGAGCTCCCTGCGCAGCTCGGGCCGCTCCACCATCTCGCGCACCGCGTCCTGGCGCCGCCAGATGGCGTCGGCGGCGACCAGGGGGTTCAGGATCCAGCGCCGCAGCAGGCGACCGCCCATGGCCGTGACGGCGGCGTCCAGCACGGCGAGCAGGGTCCCCCCCTCGGCGCCCGCGCGCAGGGGCTCGACCAGCTCGAGATTGCGGCGCGTCATCTCGTCCAGCGCCATGACGGCGCCGGCCCGGACCACCCGCGGGGCCTGCACGTGATCGGCGCCGCCCGGACGGATCTCGCCCACGTACGCCAGCAGGGCGCCCGCCGCCCGGATGAGGAGATCGTCACCGTCCCCCAGCCCGAAGGCCTCCAGGGACTGGATCCGGTATCGGCGCCGAAGCTCGTCGCCCGCCATGTCGGCATCGAAGACCCAGGCGTCGCGGAAGGTGCGGACCGGGCCGCCGGCGTCCGGCGTCGCCAGGGCGGCCACGTCGGCGTCGTCCTCGCACGGGCGAGGGAGCAGGATCTCGGAGGGCTCGAGACGGCCCAGCTCGTCGGCCAGGCCGCTGGCGGCGCACACCTGGAGCGTGAGCTCCCCGGTGGAGACGTCCAGACATGCGAGTCCGCGCCGACCGCCGGCGGCGGGCGAGAGGCCCACGAGGAAGTTGTTGCGCCGCGCGCGCAGGAGGTTGTCGGCCAGAACGGTGCCCGGCGTGACCGTCTCCACGACCTCCCGGCGCACGATGCCCGTGGCCTCGGAGGGATCCTCGACCTGCTCGCAGATGGCCACGCGCCGCCCCACCTTCACCAAGCGGCCCAGGTAGTCGTCCAGCGCCTTGACGGGGACGCCCGCCAGGGGGACGGCCGCGGCCGCCCCGTTGTTGCGCGAGGTCAGGGTGAGCCCCAGCAGACGGGCGCCCTCCTCGGCGTCACCGAAGAACAGCTCGTAGAAGTCCCCCACCCGGAAGAACACGAGGGAATCCCGGTGGCGCGACTTCACCTCGCGCCACTGCCGCATGAGAGGGGTGTCGTCCGTCTTGGGCATCCGGGAACGTCGGCGGGAAGGGACGGTCGGGGCGACCGCAACGGAATCTGACCCGCGGCGGGGGTCGCATCAACCGGAGGTCCTCGTCGCGACGGCTCTGCGGTCGCCGGGACCCGCCGCCTGGAGGGCGCTCCGCCGTCGGCGAACCCCCCTCAGGCCTCCAGGACCACGACGGCGAACTGGTCGTGGGCCCACGTCACGTCGGCGCCGCGGAAGCCCACCTCCCTCCCCAGCACCATCGTCTCCTCGACGGTCAGCGGGTGATCTTCCGTCCCCTCCTTCTCGAAGTTCCAGCGGAGGAGCTCCGGGTCGCATCCGGCCTCCAGCGCGAACATGCGCCGATACGCCACCGCCCGCGCCAGGAGGTCCGGCGAGCGAAAGGTCACCATGTCGCCCCACGCCAGGATCGCGCCGGTCGCCAGGCGCGCCCGCAGGGCCCGCAGCAGCGTCCGCTTCCGGTCCCGGCGCAGGTTGTGGAGGACGAGGTTGGTGAAGGCCCCGTCGAGAAGGGCTTCCTCCGGCGCGTCGTCCCGGGCCAGGTCCGCCCGCGCCAGCCGGACCCGTCCGCCGAAGCGCGCCAGGCGAGCCTCGGCCCGCTCCAGCATGGCGGGCGAGAGGTCCGTCGCGCTCAGATGCGCGCCGGGCAGGGCCTCCAGGACCCGGGCCGCCGCCGCGCCGGTACCGGTGCCCAGCTCCAGGAGGCGGACCGGCGCCCTCGGCTCCAGGGCGTCCACCAGAGCCCCCAGCATCTCGTCGTAGCGGGGGACGAGCTGGCGGATGACCCGGTCGTAGTCCCGGGCCAGCTCCGTGTAGTAGGCGTCGGCTCCGCGGCTCATGCGCTTTCGGTGGAAGGGGACGGGCAATATGCTCGTCCCGCCCGCCGCGAGACAGCGCACACGCATCCGTTCGGAGGCTCCATGACGCTCCCGTCCCCGCACCACCCCCACCTGTTGGCGAGCTTCCTCCTCCTCGTCGCGGCCCTCGGGACGCCGGTACATGGCCAGGAGCCCGGTCCGGTGGATCCCGCCGACGTCGCCTCGCCGGATGCCGTGATCGCGGCGCTGTATGCGTCGATCTCGGGTCCGGCGGGCCAGGCGTTGGACTGGGACCGATTCCGATCCCTGTTCGTGCCCGGCGCCCGGCTCATCCCCACCGGGCCGCGCCCCGACGGCTCCCTGGGCCACAGCGTGATGAGCGTGGAGGAGTACGCCACCCAGATCGGGCCCCAGCTCGAGCAGAGGGATTTCTTCGAGGACGAGATCGGCCACCGCCAGGACCGCTTCGGCGAGATCGTGCAACGCTTCAGCGCGTACGCCTCGCGGGAGGCGCCGGGAGCCGAGCCCTTCACCCGTGGCGTCAACTCCATCCAGCTCTGGACCGATGGCGCGCGCTGGTACGTCGTCACCGTGATGTGGACGGCGGAGCGGCCCGGGCTCACCATCCCGAGAGAGTACGTGGGAGGCTGACGGCCGGAGCGGCGCGCGCGGATCCGTGGATCCCCGGAGACGATCCGCTACCGCCTTCCGAAGAGCCGGAACCAGCGCGCCACCCACACCACGGCCGCCAGAGCCAGCGCGTCGACGAAGACGACGTCCCAGGGCATGCTCAGACTCCCGTGGCGGGGGTGGCGTCGGAACCGGTCGGGGCGGCGCCCCGACCGGCCGGTCCGGAGCCGGCGTCCGGCGGGACCGTCCGGGATCCGGGTCGGGGCGCATCCACGGCCGGGCTCCCGTCCAGCCCCCGAGGCTGGAAGAAGCGCAGCCGGTTGGCATTGGTCACCACCGTCACCGAGCTGAAGGCCATGGCCGCGCCCGCGACCATGGGCGAGAGGAGCACGCCGAAGAACGGGTAGAGGAGCCCCGCCGCCACCGGGATTCCCAGGACGTTGTAGAGGAACGCGCCTACCAGGTTCTGGCGGATGTTGTGGAACGTGGCGCGCGAGACCTCCACCGTGTGCACGACGCCTTCCAGCGACGCCCGCATGAGGGTGACGTCGGCCGTCTCCATGGCCACGTCGGTTCCGGTGCCCATGGCCACGCCCACGTCGGCGCGGGCCAGCGCGGGCGCGTCGTTGACGCCGTCGCCCACCATCATCACGCGGCGGTCGCCGGCCTGGAGCTCCGCCACGCGCTCGGCCTTCTCGTCGGGAAGGACGCGCGCCATGACCGTCTCGATCCCGACCCGGCGCGCCACGGCCTCCGCGGTGACGGCGTGGTCGCCCGTGAGCAGCACGACCTCGAGCCCCATGGCCTTCAGCCGCGCCACCGCCGCCGCGGCGTCCGCCTTCACCGGATCGGCAACGCCCAGGACGCCGGCCAGCATACCGTCCACGGCCACCAGGAGCGGTGTGCGGCCGGCGGCGGAGAGTCGCGCCACCTCGCCGGTCGCGTCGCCCGAGATGCCCTCGGCGGCCAGGAACGCCTCGCTGCCCGCCAGCACCGGACGTCCCTCCACCGTCGCCCGCACCCCGCGGCCGGCCACGGCCTCGAAGGCCTCGGGGCGCGGCGGATCCAGGCTCCGCTCCCGCGCCGCCTCGACCACGGCCTCCCCCAGGGGGTGCTCCGAGCCCTCCTCGGCGGCGGCGGCCAGGCGCAGGAGGACGGCCTCGTCCAGGGCTCCCACCGCCACGACGTCCGTGACCGCGGGGCGGCCTTCGGTGACGGTGCCCGTCTTGTCCAGTACGACCACGTCCACGCGGCGCGCCTGCTGGAGGGCGTCGCCGCTGCGCACCAGCACGCCGAGCTCCGCCGCCTTGCCCACCGCGACCATGACGGAGATGGGGGTCGCCAGGCCGAGCGCGCAGGGGCACGCGATGACCAGCACGGCGACGGCCACGACGGTCGCGAAGTTGAGGCGGGGCTCGGGCCCCAGCGTGTACCAGCCGGCGAACGACAGAATGGCGATGATCATGACCACCGGGACGAAGTAGCCCGACACCACGTCCACCACCCGCTGGATGGGCGGCTTCGATCCCTGGGCCTCGCGCACCATCTCTACGATGCGCGCCAGCACGGTGTCCCGGCCCACGCGCGTGGCCCGGAAGCGTAACGCGCCCGAGCGATTCAGCGTGCCCCCCACGACCTCGTCTCCCGGCCCCTTCTCCACCGGCAGGCTCTCACCCGTGACCATCGCCTCGTCCAGCGCGCTCCGCCCCTCCTCCACCACGCCGTCGACCGGCACCTTCTCCCCCGGGCGCACCACCACCAGGTCGCCGCGCTCCACCTCCTCGGCGAGGATCTCGACCTCGCTGCCGTCACGCACCACGCGGGCGCTGCGGGGGCGCAGGTCCATGAGGCGGCGCAGCGCCCTGGACGTGCGGCCGCGGGCCCGGGCCTCGAGGGCCTGGCCGAGGACCACCAGCGTGATCACCACCGCGGTGGCTTCGTAGAACGGATGGGCCGTGCCCTCGGGGAAGAGGCCGGGCAGGAGCACCACCACCGTGGAGTAGAGCCAGGCCGAGCCGGTGCCGAGGGCCACCAGCGTGTCCATCGTCGCGTCGTGCCGCCGGAAGGCGGCCCACCCGTCCACGAAGAAGCGGCGGCCCACCCACACGATGTGGGGCACGGTAAGGATCCCCGACAGCGCCCACAGGACCCGCATGGTGCCGTGCTCCAGGGGTGGCAGGAACGGCAGCATGTCGGCGTGCCCGATGACGACGACGGGCAGGGCCAGGACGGCCCCCACCCAGAAGCGGAGGAGGAGCTCGCGGTGCTCGCGCTCCCGCTCCCGGTCCCGCTTCTCGAGGCTCTCCTCCAGGCTCTCGCGCAGGCGGGCCTCGTAGCCGGCGCTGGCCACGGCCTCCTGGAGCGCCGCCAGGTCGGCGCCGCCGGGCGCCAGCGTCAGGCGCGCGGACTCGGTGGCGAGCCCGACCTCGGCATCCTCCACGCCCGGGACCTCCTCGAGAGCGCGCTCGACGCGGCTCACGCACGCGGCGCAGTGCATGCCGCGCACGTCGAGCTCCAGGCGCCCTTCGCCTCTGCCGGGGGCGATCGCTTCTGTGGGGGTCGCGGGGCGCATCCGTCGGGATCCGTGGAGGGGGTCGAGGGTTTCTTCCTCTACAATACCCGCCGCGGATCCATGGTTGCAGCCGGGAGGAGAGATGGATGGAGCGAAACCGGCCTACGGGCTGAAGAAGACGCTGCGGATGTCCTTCGAGGAGGCGGACGCGCGGGTGCGCGGCGAGCTGCAGAAGGAGGGCTTCGGCATCCTCACGGAGATCGACGTGCGCCACACGCTGAAGGAGAAGCTCGACGTCGACTTCCGGCAGTATCGGATCCTCGGGGCCTGCAATCCGCCGCTGGCGCACCAGGCGCTGAGCGCCGAGACCGACATCGGCCTCCTCCTGCCCTGCAACGTGGTGGTCTACGAGGGGGACGAGCCCGGCACCGCGGTCGTGGCGGCGCTCGATCCGGAGGCCCAGCTCGCGATGACGGGGCGTGACGACATCCGGCCCCTCGCGAAGGAGGTGCGCGAACGGATGGAGCGGGTGCTGGAAGCCTGTTGAGGCCGGCGCTCAGAATACGCCGGAAGTGAACGCATAGACCAGGAGCGCCCCGACGATCACCGCCAGCATGCCCCACGCCAGCAGGGTCCGCAGGCGGGCGCTTCCCGGGCCCTGCACCGTCGTCGCCGTGGCTTCCATGGCCCCCGATCCCCGGCGAATCGTGCGCAGGTCGTTCAGGTTGTCCAGGACGTAGCGCAGACGCGCCTCCAGCTCCTGCGGATCGTCCGGCTTGGTGATGAAGTGGTTGCCTCCCAGGCCGTAGCTCCGGGCCACGTCGTCGTCCCGCTCCGACGACGTGAGGACCGCCACCGGGATGCGGCGGAGCCGCTCGTCGCCCTTCACCCGCTCCAGGACTTCGTGGCCAGAGCGTCCCGGCATCTTCAGGTCCAGGAGCAGGAGGTCGGGGACGTCGGCCTCGACCAGGCGGATGGCTTCGTCGCCGTCCCGCGCGCGCTGGAGGTCGACCGGCACCGAGGACGCCCGCCCGAGCGCTACCTCGATGAGAAGCGCGTGGTCGTCGTTGTCCTCGGCCAGCACCACCCGCAGGCGGCGATGGTCCCGGGGATCCCGGCTGGCGCTCATGGCACATCCTCCTCGCGGTCTGCGTCCACGACGACCAACGCGTCGAAGCCCGCGGAGCGCACATGCGCGAGTCTCCGCTCCGCACCGTCCCTGGTAAGAAAGCGGTCGGCGCGCACGCGCACCAGCGCGCTGCCCGGAACCCGGACCATGCGCGGCTCCAGCCCGGCGGCGCGGGCGCGCCCGAAAAGGGCCCGGGCGCGCTCGACCGTGGAGAACGCGCCGAGCTGTACCGCGAACCGGCCCGCGGGGACGGCCGCGGCCTCGGCGGACCGCTCCTCCGCCCCGGGCGGCGCGGCGGATTCCACCGACCGGGCGGCGGTCGCGGCCTCGGAGGGTGGCTCCGTCTCGCCTCGATCGGCCGCGGGCGCGGGCTGCGGAACCCGGACCTCCTCCGACGGCGCCTCCGCGGGCGGCCGTTCCGGCGCGACGTCCCCCATGGACGGTCCCGGAGCGCGCTCTGCCTCGGCCTCCACCTCGGCCAGGAGGGTGCGGGCGCGCAGACGCTGCGGGCTGGAAGGATAGTCGCGCACCAGCGCGCGGAGGTGCTCCGCCGCCCGACCCGGCCTGCCCACCGCCCGCTCGTTCTGGGCGAGACGCAGGAGCGCGGCGTCGGTGTGGGGCCCGCCGGGGTACTCCACCACCAGCCGCTGGAAGTCGAGGGACGCCTGGCGGGGGTCGACCGTAAGCAGGCCTCGGAGCCACAGCGCACGCTGGAGCGACGCCCGGGGCGCGTCGGCGCCCTCCTCCTCCCACCAGCCCATCAGCGCTTCGCGGGCGTCGTCGGCCATCCCTGCCGCCGCCAGCGAATCGGCGAGCTCCAGGGCACGTTGCGCCGACGCGGGCGCGGGCGCGAGGGCCGCCGCGGACAGCGCCAGCACCACGACCAGGCGGCGGATCATGCCGCCACGCCCTGGCGTCGGGCCAGCAGCCCCAGGAGCCACTCCTCCAGGAGAGCCTCGTCGGAGACGCCGCTGGCCTTGAGCAGCCGATCCACGCGGAGCAGCCCCCGCACCGCCTCGTCCACCTCCTCGGTACTCCAGTGGCTCGCCTGGGGAAGGATGTTCTTCGCCAGCCATTGCTGGTGCCTCGGCAGCGCCGCCACCAACGCCGGCCGGCCGCCCGCCGCGGCCACGCCGATGCGCAGGAGCTGGGTCCCCAGGGCGATGACCAGGCGTACTCCCGACTCTCCCTGGGCCAGGAGCAGCGGGAGGCCCTGGAGCGCCTCCTCGAACCGCTTCTCCCCCACCATGTCGAGCCATTGCCAGAGGTCCTGCTTGGGCAGCCGCGTCCCCGCGGCCTCGACCGCCTCCACCGTGATGCGGCCTCCGTCGCCCACGAAGCCGGCGAGCTTCTCGATCTCCTGCGCGAGCACCCCCAGGTCGGTTCCGATCGCCGCGGCCAGCTTGCGCGCGGCGTCCTCTTCCAGCACCACCCCGTGGGCTCGGGCGCGCTCCACCAGCCAGGGGGGGGTGTCCACGGCCTCGATGGCCTTGAACTCCACGTCCCGTGCGTGGTCGCGGAGGTCCTTCCAGAAACGGGCCTTCGAGTCGGTGGTGACCAGCAGGATGAGCGCGAGGCCGGGAGGGGGCTTCTCGGCGGTCTGGAGAAGGACGTCGCGGGTCCGCGAGCTCGCAGAGAGCGCCTCGGCCTCGCGCACCAGCACCACCCGCCATTCGGCCATCATGGGCGGCGTTCCCAGAACGGAGGCGAGGGTCTCCAGGTCGACCTCCGAGCCGCGCAGGAGGTCGTTGTTGAAATCCCGGGTGGACGGGTCCAGGTGGGCCTCCACCAGAGCGCGGGCGTATTCCTCCTTGCGGAACTCGTCGTCTCCGTGGAGGAAGAACACGCCGCCGTACCCGCCCTTCTCCAGCGCGAGGTCCGCGGGGCTGGAGGTCACCTCGCAGCCGGCGTCATGGTTACTGGAGGCCGGCGCGTCGGACCACCTCGTCGCGCCCATGGCTCCCCGAGAGCGGGGAGTAGCGGTAGAGGAGGGCGTGGGATCCGTCCCAGATGTGGCGGGGCACCGCCGTGCTGGGAGCGGCCAGGAGCAGTCTCTGGGAGGGGCGCAGTCCCAGGGGCCGCGCCTCGGGCCGGCTCACCACGATGGGGGACAGCTCCACCTCCGGAGCGCTGGCCCTCAGCGCCGGCGACCACGCCGCGGCCGTGACCAGGACGGCCATGACCAGCGCGGTGACGGTGGTGGTACCCGACCCGGCGGACCCCGGAGTGAGGGCGTCGCCGTCCTCGATGTGATAGATGCGGTGCCGCAGGCGGGGCTCGAAGTCGTCGGAGACCTCGAGCTGCGGGAAGGCGTGGAGCAGCTCCGAGCCCCTTCGTACGACCTCGACGTAGCGCCGGCACTCCTCGCACCCGTCCAGGTGCTCTTCGACCGCGGCCAGGAAGGCGTCCTCGCCCGTCCGGTCGTAGTAGTCGGAGAACCGTTCCAGGAATTGAGGACAGTTCATGGTCTGAACACTCGACCTCTCGATGCGTCCATCGCAGGATTTCCTGCCCGAAGGAGCGCTGGTGGTACCGCGTGGCTCTGCGGCGGGTTCCCGCGGTGGGTGATTCTCCCGCTCGCCCTGATTTGTACAGGCGCGGGCCGTGCGGGTTCCGGGTGCTCCATGCCCGGGGGCCCCCGCGGAAGGGCTCCCCGCGCCGCGCGGCTCCGGGATGCACGAGGCCCCCGATCCCAGCGGGACCGGGGGCCGAGGCGCATCCCGACGTCGGGCGGCCGTCAGTCGACCAGCGGCGCGATGATCTGGGCGAAGTTGTTCCTCGCCCGGTTCAGGCGGCTCTTCACCGTCCCGAGGTTCACGCCGGTGATGTCGGCGATCTCCTCGTAGCTCTTGCCCTCGAGCTCGCGGAGGACGAAGACGATCCGGTGATGCTCCGGCAGCTGGGCCACCGCCTCCTCGACCTTCTCCTTCAGGTGGCGCTTCCGGAAGAGGTCGTCGGGCTTGTACTGCGTATCCTCCCACTCCAGCGGCCGGTGGTCGGCGTCCCAGTTCTTCTTGATGGTCTGGAACAGGACCAGCGGATTCCTCGAGCGGTTGCGCAGCTCGTTCTTCGCCAGGTTGCCGGCGATCGTGTAGATCCAGGTCGAGAACTTCTTGGTCAGGTCGAACCGCTCGATGTGGCGGTACACCCGGACGAACGTCTCCTGGACCAGGTCCTGGGCACGCTCCCGGTCGCCCACCGTGCGGTAGACGAAGTTCAGGAGCCGGTTGTCGTATCGGCGGACGAGCTCGCCGAACGCGCGCTGGTCGCCGTCGAGGAACGCCCGCACCACGTCGTTGTCCCCGAGCTCCTCGAGGTGCTTGCGGTGCTCACGGGCCTCGCCCGTCCCGAACGTCCGTTCCTTTCGCTTTTTTATCGGTGTGGCGGCCATCGCTGGTCACCTCGCTGATCTCCATCGGTCCCCTCGCCCAGAGCGGGCGGGTGTACCGTCGCCTTCACGCCCTTTGTTTTCGCACGTTCCATACCACGTCAAAAACGCCTGCGGGCGCCATTTTCCCGTCCGACCGTCCCCTCAGGGAGACGCCTCCGTGGGACAGGAGGACACAGCTCACGGGCGGATCACCCCACCCCTTCCTTCGGAATACCTTCGGGGGACGGGGGGTTCCCCGCAAGGTCTTCCTGCTATCCCGCCGGGGGGCGCCGGCCGAGGGCCAGCGCGGCGTACAGGAGCGTCGCGACGCTCTTGCAGTCGACGACCGTACCGTCCCGCACCCATTCCAACGCACGGGAGAACGGAATCCGGACGACCTCCAGGAACTCGTCCTCATCGAGATGGGACGTGCCAGGCTCCAGATCGGTTGCCAGGAAGAGGTGGATGACCTCGTCGCAGAATCCCGGCGTCGTGTAGATCCGGGTCAGGTGGCGGAGCGCGCCGGCCCTCCAGCCCGTCTCCTCCTCCAGCTCCCGGCGGGCGCATTGCTCCCACGGCTCTCCGGGCTCGTCGGGGATGCCGGCCGGCACCTCGTACAGGTAGCCACCGGAGGCGTAGCGGTACTGGCGCAGCAGGAGGACGTCGGGATCGTCCTCGTCCAGCGAACCGACCACCGGCAGGACCGCCGAGGCGCCCGGGTGTCGGATCATCTCCATCTCGCCCGTCGAGCCGTCCGGGAACCGCACCCGGTCCAGGGAGATGTCCAGGATGCGGCCGCTCCACAGGGGGCGGCGCTCGAGGAGGCCGGGCTCGTCCTTCGCCGGCGGCCCCGGGACCCGGCTCACCCGTGTACCTCCACCGGCCCCAGGGACAGGGATTCGAGCGGCTCCCTCACGACGCCGGCGTCTCCCACCACCACGATCGTGGCCTCCGCGGGGCGGATGTGCCGCCTCGCCGCGGCCAGGGCCGCCTCACGGTCCACCGCCCGGATCCGCTCCCGGTACGTGGCGTGGTAGTCGTCGGCGAGACCGTAGACGATCTGCTCGGCGATGCGCGACGCCACCTGAGCCGTGGTCTCGAGGCGCAGGGGGAAGACCCCGGCCACGTAGTCGCGGGCGGCCTCCACCTCGGCATCGGTGGGCCCGTCGTCCACGATGGCCTCCAGCTCGCCCATGATCTCGCGCACCGCGGGCGCGGTGGCCTCCGATCCCACGGCCGTGGAGACGTGGAAGGGGCCGGGGCCGCCCCGGAAGCTGAAGCGTGAGCGCACCCCGTACGTGAAGCCGTGCCGCTCGCGCAGGCTGAGGTTGAGGCGGCTGGTGAAGGCGCCGCCCAGCACGGTGTTCAGCACCACCAGGGCCACATGGTCCGGATCGGCGTGTGGCACGCCCGGGTGGCCCAGGCGCAGCTCGGACTGCACGGCTCCCGGCCGGTCGACGACGTGCACGGTGCGGCGGGTGGCGCGCGCCACGCCCTCCACCGGTGCCGTGGCGGGCGAGGCGCCCTCCCAGGCCCCGAAGTGGCGCCTCAGCAGCGCGGCGGCGTCGTCGGGGTCCACGTCACCGGCCATCACGACGCCCGCGCCGGCCGGACGATAGCGCTCGGCGTGGAACGCCTCGACGGCCGCCCGGTCGATGGCCTCCACGGACTCCAGGGTCCCGCCGAGGGGACGGCCGTACCGGCTGCCTTCCCGATAGATCAGGCGCACGGCCTGGTCGCCCGCGAGGGCTGAGGGATCCATGGCGCGCTGCCGGATGACGGCGAGTCGCTGCCCGCGCATCCGCTCCACCTCGTCCTCGGGGAACGCCGGGCGCAGCGCCACCTCCGCCAGCAGCCCCAGCGCCTCGTCCATGCGGTCGGCCAGGCAGGAGAGGGATACGGTCGTGGCGTCCCAGCCCGTGGAGATCTCGAGCCCGGCACCGATGTCCTCCACCGCCTCGGCCAGCGCGGCGCCCGAGCGGGTGGCGGTCCCGCCCTCCAGGGCGTCCCCCGTCAGCACGGCGAGCCCACCCAGGGCCGGAGCGAGCGCGACCTCACCGGCGGGCAGCACCAGGCTCAGGGTCACCAACGGGAGGCGGGGCAGCCGCGCCACCCGCAGGTCGAGCCCGCCGTCCAGGCGCTGGCGCACCACGTCCGGAAACTCGAAGGGTCGAATGGCTCCCGGCTCCGGCGGAAGCTCCCGCGCCCGGCTCACGCTTCGCTCCGGGGCACGTAGGAGAGGACGGCGCGGTTGTCGGCGCCCAGGCGACTGCCCGCGAAGGCCCGGATCTCGCCCGGTGTCACGGCCCGGATGCGATCCATCTCTCCGTTGAGACGTTCGGGATCGTCGAAGAAGGTGGTGAACATGGAGAGGAGGTCGGCCCGCTCCCCCACGCGCTCGAGCGTGCGCACGAGGCGCGTCTCGGTCACGGCCACGGCTCTCTCCACCTCCTTCCCGGATGCGTCCTCGAGGGCGTCCAGCTGCTCCAGCACCGCCCGCTCCAGCGTCTCCACCGTCACGTGCGCGTATCCGGTGGCCCGCACGAGCAGCATGGCCGCCCCGCTGACCAGGGGGAAGACGAAGGCCGCTGCATCCTTGGCGACACGCCGCTCGCGCACCAGGGTGCGGTAGAGGCGCGAGGCGCGACCGCTGCCCAGGATGGAGCCCGCCACCTCCGCGGGATAGAAGGAGGCGTCGGTGTAGGGCGGCACCCGGCAGGCGACGAACACGCGCGGCAGCGGCACGTCCTCCACGACCCGCTCCCGCGCCGTGTGGCCCAGGGTGGCCGGGATGTCGATGCGGCCCGGCACGGGAGGGATCGGCCGGCCCACCGGGATGTCGCCGAACCAGCGCTCGATCATGGCCAGGGCCGCTTCCGGCACGAAGTCGCCGGCCACCGTGAGGACCGCGTTGTTGGGCACGTAGTACGTGCGGAAGAACGCCTCCACGTCGTCCAGCGTCGCGGCGTCCAGGTCTTCCATGGATCCGATGACCGGGTGGTGGTAGGGATGATCCTCGGGAAAGACCAGGGCCTGGAGGCGCTGATCCCAGTCGCCGTACGGCTGGTTGTCGTAGCGCTGGCGCTTCTCGTTCTTCACCACGTCGCGCTGGTTGTCGAGCTTCTCCTGGGTGATGGCCGGGAGCATCCATCCCATGCGGTCCGACTCGAGCCAGAGCGCCAGCTCCAGGTGGTGGCTCGGGAGGGTCTCGAAGTAGTTGGTCCGGTCGAACCAGGTGCTCCCGTTCATGGATCCGCCCGCCCGCTCGATGAGCTCGATGTGGCGGGTGTCCGGCACGTTTACCGAGCCCTGGAACATGAGGTGCTCGAAGAGGTGCGCGAAGCCGGTCTTTCCCGGCTTCTCGTTCTTGGAGTCGACGTGGTACCAGATGTTGACCGCGACGATCGGCGCCTTGTGGTCCTCGTGGACGATCAAGGTCAGGCCGTTGTCGAGTACGTGCTTGGTGTACGGGATGTCGATCTCGGCCGCGCCGCCGTCCTGCGCATGGACGGATATCGGCGCCAGGACGAGCGCCGCGAGCGCAAGGATCGTCCCGATGGTC
>JAHWKH010000120.1 GCA_019347995.1 Gemmatimonadota bacterium
TGCAGAACGAGGGCAAGACCTTCGACCAGGTGATGGACGTGTTCGGCTTCCGCATCATCGTGCGCTCGGTGGCCGAGTGCTACCACGCGCTGGGCGTGGCGCATTCGGTGTACAAGCCGCTGGACGGGCGCTTCCGCGACTTCATCGCGATCCCCAAGGCCAACGGCTACCAGTCGCTGCATACCGTGCTGTTCGGGCCGTACGGCTCGCCGATCGAGGTGCAGATCCGCACCGAGGAGATGCACCGCACGGCCGAGTACGGCATCGCGGCGCACTGGCGCTACAAGGAGGGCGAGCCCACCGAGGAGGACGAGGTGGACGAGGCGCTCATGTGGTTCCGGCAGGTGCTGGAATGGCAGCAGGACACGAAGGAGCCCGAGGAGTTCATGGAATTCCTCAAGATGGACCTCTTCCAGGGCGAGATCTTCCTGTTCACGCCCAAGGGGGAGGTGAAGCAGCTCCCCGTGGGAGCCACGCCCATCGATTTCGCCTTCAGCGTGCACACCGAGGTGGGCTTCCACTGCGCGGGCGCCAAGGTCAACGGCCGCATCGCGCCGCTGTCGCGCGAGCTCAAGAACGGCGACACCGTCGAGATCCTGACGAACCCGCGCCAGTGGCCCACCCGCGACTGGCTGGCGTTCGTGAAGACCTCGCGGGCGCGAGGCCGCATCAAGCAGTGGATCCGCAAGCAGGAGTTCGACTCGGCGGTCAAGATCGGCCGCGACCTCCTGGACCGCGAGCTCAAGAAGCTGCGCAAGGAGCTGCCCGACGCCGGCGAGCTCCAGAACGTCGCGCACGGCCTGGGGCAGTCGGACTGGGAGCACGTGCACGCCGCCCTGGGGCGCGGCGACCTGGGACCGACGGCGGTCCTCAAGCAGATCTTCCCGGGTCACGACCCCGCCCAGGTCGAGGAGCGCACGCCCACGGCGCTGCAGCGCCTGGCGGAGAAGCTCATCCGCACCAACAAGGGCGTGCGCATCCAGGGGATGGACAACCTCATGGTGCGCTACTCCCAGTGCTGCCAGCCGGTGCCCGGCGACGAGGTCATCGGCTACATCACGCGGGGCCGCGGCGTCTCCATCCATCGGCGGGACTGTCCCAACGTGCTGTCCCTGGACGGCGACCGCCGCATCGACATCGAGTGGGCCGCCGAGAAGGGCGACCGTTTCATGGTTCGCCTCTTCCTCAAGGGCACGGACCGCCGCGGGCTGCTGGGCGACGTGGCCCGGGCCATCACCGACACCGGCACCAACATCCAGCACGCCGACATGAAGGCCGACGAGGGCGGCATGAACGGCGAGTTCGTGGTGGAGGTCCAGGACCTGCCCCACCTCAAGAAGGTCCTGCGCTCCATCGCGAGAGTGAAAGGCGTGGTGAGCGTGGAGCGGCGCGAGAGCTTCGAGGAGGCGGACCTGGTGGAGATGTAGCGGCGCCGCAGGTTGATCCCCGCCGCCCCTTGCCTGAAATTACAGGTCTGCCCCACCGGACAGACTCTCCGGCATCCCTGACAGACTCTCCGAGCACCCGATGAATCCAGAAGGCACTTTCCGTACTCGGTTGCTCCGGTGCGTCTTCGTCGCGTTGGTGGCGGTCCTCCCGTCCGTCGGACCCGCCGGGCTCGACGCGCAGACGCCCCAGGAGCTCATGATGCAGGCTCAGTCCATGAGCCCCCAGGAGGTCATGCGGCTGCTTCAGCAGTCGGGCATGACGCCGGATCAGGTACGGCAGCGGCTTCTCGAGATGGGCCTCGATCCGACCATGGCCGATCCCTACCTGGAGCAGCTGGGTCGTACGGGTAGCTCAGGCCTCCCCGAGGCCCGAGGTGAGTTCGCCAGCGGCCTTCGTCGGATGGGGCTCTACGGACAGCGCTCCGAGGGTGACACCCTGCCGGACGACCCGATCGGGGACGAGATCGACCCTGACGATCCATTCCTGAGGGTGGCGCCCGAGGTCCTCGAGCGGGAGCCCGAGAGGCCGGACTCACTCCAGGTCTTCGGGCGCCACGTCTTTCGTCGTAACACCACACAGTTCGACGCTCTGCGAGCCGGGCCGGTACCGAGTGATTACCGCCTGGGTCCGGGGGACGAGGTGTACCTCATCCTGACGGGGGACGTCGAGCTCGCCCACACGTTGCGCGTCTCGCGCGAGGGGGCCCTCGTAATCCCCGACGTGGGCACCGTCTTCGCCAACGGCCTCACCATGGCTCAGCTGGAGGACCGCCTCCACCAGCGGGTCGGACAGGTGTACAGCGGTCTCTCCCGGGGTCCGGACGCCACCACGCACCTCTACGTCTCCATCGGCCGTCTGCGGATGAACCAGGTGTTCGTCGTCGGCGAGGTCGAACGGCCCGGCGCCGTCGAGGTCCCGGCCGCGGCCACGGCGCTCACCGCGCTCTACCGGTCGGGAGGGCCGACGGAATCCGGGAGCTTCCGCCGCGTGCAGGTCAGGCGCGGCGGCCAGACCGTCGCCGAGATCGACCTCTACGAGTACCTGCTCCGGGGCTCGATCGACGCGGACGTGCGCCTCGAGCAGGGGGATGTCGTTTTCGTGCCGGTGGCGCAGGCCCGGGTACGGGTGGCGGGGGAGGCGCGCCGGCCGATGTTCTACGAGCCACTGCCGAACGACGGGCTGGTGGACGTCATCGGCTACGCTGGTGGGCCCGAGGCGGAGGCCGACCTCCGCCGGGTCCAGATCGACCGGATCCTGCCGCCGGGAGAGCGTGAGGCGGGACGGGAGCGCGTCATCGACCGCGTCGACGTCGTGGCGGCGGTGCGTGGGGAGGAGCGCGTGCCCGTGCTCGACGGCGACGTGATCCGTCTCTTCCCCATCGGAGTGGAGCGTCGTGACCGCGTCGTCCTCGATGGCTTCGTCCATCGCCCCGGCGAGTACGAGCTGAGGCCGGGCATGACGGTCTGGGACGCGATCCAGCAGGCGGGCGGGCTGCGCCCCGAGGCGTTCGAGACGGTCGCCCACGTGTCCCGTCTCAACCCGGCCGACAGCACGTACCGGCTCCTGCGGGTGTCGCTGGAGCGGGGCGTGGGTGGGCAGCCGATGGACGACCTGCCCCTGGAGGACCAGGATCACATCGAGGTCTTCGGACGCTCCGTGCTCACGACGCCTCGTACGGTCCGGATCATCGGTGCCGTGAAGGAGCCGGGTGAGTACGAGTACCGTGACGACATGTCAGTGGAAGACCTCATCCTCGCGGCGGGGGGGTTCCGGGAAGGCGCCCAGGGCCTGGAGGCGGAGGTCTCCCGGATGGAGCCCAGGGTGGCCCGCTCCGACACCGTGGCATCGAGCTTCCGCGTCGCCCTGGACGGCAGCCTCCCCTGGAATCTGGGCGGCCGCGTAGGCCGCTCCACCGACGACGGCCTCCCCATGGGCTCCCAGGTGGAGCTGGTGGAGGGGGACCAGGTGTTCGTGCGCCAGCTCCCCGGGTACGTGGAGCCCACGGCGGTGGAGGTCACGGGCGAGCTGAACGCTCCGGGCTCCTACGCCTTCACCGTCCGCGAGGAGCGGCTGTCGAGCTTCGTGCGGCGCTCGGGCGGCCTCACGGACGACGCCTACGCCGACGGGGCCCGCCTCCTGCGCGACTCCACCCTGGTCGCCATCGACCTGGAGCGGGCT
Organism: Gemmatimonadota bacterium; assembly: GCA_019347995.1. Next base: position 3,628 of record JAHWKH010000120.1, read on the forward strand.
CTGCGGGAGCCCGGCTCGCAGTACGACGTGGTGCTGCGGCCCGATGACCGGCTCGAGGTGCCCCGGTACGACCCCACGGTCCTGGTGCAGGGTGCCGTGGCGTTCGAGTCCCGCATCGTCTTCGAGGAAGGCCTCGATCTGGAGGACTATCTGAATCGCGCCGGGGGCACGCTGCCGGAGGCGGACGAGAGCCGCATCAGCGTCCGCTACGAGAGCGGCGAGCGGGCCACCACGCGCAAGACGCTCTGGGTCAAGAGCTATCCCGAGATCGGACCGGGCAGCACCATCATCGTACCGGCGAAGCCGGGTGGCGCCGGCACGAACTGGACGCAGATCATCACCACGACGGTGACGCTCATGAGCGCCACCGCCACCCTCATCCTCGCCATCGCGAACCTGCCCTGAGGCTCCGGAGCCAGCGCCGATGAACCTCACCGAGCCCGACCTGGTTCGCTGGGGCGAGCGCATCGGCCGCGAGGTCGAGGCGCCCGTCCTGCTGGCCCTGCGGGGCCCGCTGGGGGCGGGGAAGTCCGTGCTCGCACGGGCGGTGGCCCGGGGGGCGGGCGTGGAGGGGCCGGTGCCCTCGCCCACGTTCAACCTCCTCAACCGCTACGAGACCGAGCGGGGCCTCGAGGTGGTGCACCTCGACCTGTATCGGCTGGAGGATCCGGCGGAGCTGCGGGAGCTGGGCTGGGAGGAGCTGGGCGCGCCCGACGAGATCGTGCTGGTGGAGTGGCCCGAGCGGGCCGGGGACCACCTGCCCGGGGACCGCTGGGACCTGGAGCTGCGCATCCCCCGCGACGAGCCGGACCTGCGCCAGCTGTCGGCGACCCGCGTCGGGCATCCGCCCCACCTGCCGGCGTTCCCCATCCGCCTCTCCTCGGGCCAGGGAGCCTAGCGTGGCCACGTTCCACCTCGAGGCCCCGTACACGCCGGCGGGCGACCAGCCGGTGGCCATCACCGAGCTCACCGAGGGGCTCGAGCGGGGCGACCGCCACCAGGTGCTCCTGGGGGCCACGGGCACGGGCAAGACGTTCTCCATCGCACACGTCATCGCCAACAACCGGCGGCCCACGCTGGTGATGAGCCACAACAAGACCCTGGCGGCCCAGCTCTACGGCGAGCTCAAGGCGCTCTTCCCCAGGAACGCCGTCGAGTACTTCATCAGCTACTACGACTACTACCAGCCCGAGGCGTACGTCCCGGCCACGGACACGTACATCGAGAAGGACGCCTCCATCAACGAGGACATCGAGCGGCTGCGCCTGCGCGCCACCTCGTCCCTGATGGAGCGCGACGACGTCATCGTGGTGGCGTCGGTGTCCTGCATCTACGGCCTGGGGAACCCCCGCGACTACCGGGAGCTCATGCTCCACGTCGAGGTGGGGGAGACCAGGCCCCGCCGCGACATCCTCAAGGGGCTGGTGGACATCCAGTACAAGAGGAACGACTACGTCTTCGAGCGCGGCGTCTTCCGCGTGCGCGGCGACACCATCGAGGTGTTCCCGGCGTACGAGGAGCAGGCGATCCGCATCGAGCTGTGGGGCGACGAGGTGGAGCGCATCACGCGCTTCGACCCCCTCACGGGCGAGTCCATCACCCAGCTCGACCGGGCGGCCGTCTACCCGGCGTCCCACTACGTGACCCGCCGCTCCACCATCGACCAGATCGTGCCGAAGATCCGCGCCGAGCTGGCCGAGACCCTGGTGCGGCTGCGCGCCGAGGGGCGCCTGCTGGAGGCCCAGCGGCTGGAGACGCGCACCAACTTCGACCTGGAGATGATGCTCGAGATCGGCACGTGTCCCGGCATCGAGAACTACTCGCTCTACACGTCGGGCCGCGAGGTTGGCGACCGGCCGGCCTGCCTCTTCGACTACTTCCCCGAGGACTTCCTCCTGGTGGTGGACGAGAGCCACGTGAGCGTGCCCCAGATCGGCGGCATGTACAACGGCGACCGCTCGCGCAAGCTGACCCTCATCGAGCACGGCTTCCGCCTGCCGTCGGCCCTGGACAACCGCCCCCTCAAGTTCGAGGAGTGGGAGTCGCTGGTGAACCGCGCCATCTTCGTCTCGGCCACGCCGGGGGAGTGGGAGCTGGCGAAGGCCGGCGGCGTGGTGGTGGAGCAGATCATCCGTCCCACGGGGCTGGTGGACCCGGTGGTGGACCTGCGCCCGGTGAAGGGGCAGGTCGACGACCTCCTGGCGGAGATCCGCGAGCGGGAGAAGCGCGGCGAGCGCGTCCTGGTGACGACCCTCACCAAGCGCATGGCCGAGGACCTGTCCGAGTACCTCCAGTCGGTGGGGGTGCGCGTGCGCTACATGCACTCGGACATCGACGCCATCGAGCGCATGGACATCCTGCGCACGTTGCGCCTGGGCCGCATCGACGTGCTGGTGGGGATCAACCTCCTGCGCGAGGGCCTGGACCTCCCCGAGGTGTCGCTGGTGGCCATCCTGGACGCCGACAAGGAGGGCTTCCTGCGCGACGCGAGGAGCCTCATCCAGACCATCGGCCGCGCCGCGCGCAACGTGAACGGCAAGGCGATCCTCTACGCGGACCGGGTCACCGACTCCATGCGCCGTTGCCTGGACGAGACGGGGCGCCGCCGCGACATCCAGCTCGCCCACAACCGGGAGCACGGCATCACGCCCGAGACCATCCGCAAGAGCATCGCCCAGATCGAGTTCAGCACCCGGGTCGCGGACGCCCGCGTGAAGCCTGCGAAGGTGGCGGAGCCGGTGGCCTCGTACGCCGACGAGGTGAACCGGGAGGAGTACGTGAAGATCCTGGAGCAGGAGATGGCGGAGGCCGCGGAGGCCATGGACTTCGAGCGCGCCGCCCTCCTGCGCGACCAGATCTTCGAGCTCAAGGCGAAGGTGGGGGCGGGGAAGGGCGCGTGAATCCTGAGACCGAACGAGGCTTGTGCCGCCCGACCGCCTCCTCGAAGATGGCCTCCATGCCCCCGAGCGAGCCCGCACCCGAAGAGTCCCACGAGCCGCGCGTCCGTGCGATGCGCGCCGAGGACTTGGAGCGGGTGGCGGCCATCGAGCGCGAGGCGTTCACCGCGCCCTGGAAGGAGGAGACGTTCCGCACCCTCCTGGGCCGTCCCGGAGCCGAGCTCCTGGTGCTGGAGACCGACGCCGACGGCGTCATCGGCTACACCGTGATGTGGTGCATCGAGGACCAGGGGGAGCTGGCCAACATCGGCATCGCCGAAGGACACCGGGGCGGCGGCCTGGGCAACCTGCTCCTCGACCGCACCATCGCACTGGCCGTCGAGCGCGGCGTCCGCAGCCTCTACCTGGAGGTACGCGAGTCCAACGAGCGGGCGCGCAAGATGTACGAGCGGCGCGGCTTCGAGGAGATCGGAGTGCGCCGCGCCTACTACGACGACCCCCGGGAGGACGCCCGCGTGCTGGTGAAGCGGCTGTGACGTCCTTTCCCGAACACCGCGGCCGCCGGCTGCGGCGCACCGAGGGCCTGCGCGGGCTCGTCCGGGAGACGCGCCTCGAGCCGGCCCGCCTGATCCTGCCCCTCTTCGTGGTGGAGGGCGAGGGCGTGCGAGAGGGGGTCCCGTCCATGGCCGGCGTGGAGCGCACGTCGGTGGACGAGCTGGCGCGCGACGCCGCCGAGGCCGCCGAGCTGGGGCTGGGCGGCGTCCTCCTCTTCGGGGTC
>JAHWKH010000121.1 GCA_019347995.1 Gemmatimonadota bacterium
CACGCGGCGGCCACGCGGTCCAGTCCCTTCTTGTGTGGGTTGGTCGCGTAGGTCACCGCCGCGATGTCGCGGTTGGCCAGCGGCGCCGGGCGGCCCACGGCCACCGGGACCGGGACCACGACGGCGCGGGCGTGCGGCTGGGGCGTCTCGGCCAGCGCGCCCTGCGACCAGGGCGCCAGGACCGTGGCCTCGCGCAGGCGCCGGCGCTCCAGCGGGCGCTGCCAGAGGCCGTGGCGGCCGGGGCGGTTGCCCGCTGCGGGGGCGTCGAAGCGCACGGCACCGCCCGCAGGCCACAGCAGGGCCGCGGTCACGCTGGAGTACAGGATCGCGCGCGGACGATCCTCGGCCAGGGCGCTTCGTGCCGCCGCGCGGGCGGCCCGCGCCCAGGTCAGGTCGGTCAGCGCCAGGGTGCGCACCTCGGCTGGCGCGTCCACGGTCCTCATCTTCACGCGCGCGCCCGCCCGCGCGAGAGAGCCTTCCAGCTGCGCGTCGGCGTCGCGCAGTCCCCCGGTGGCTCCGAGGGAGACCAGCAGCACATCGAGGCCCGACAGCGCCGCTACCCCGCTCGGTCGGGCAGGGTGCCGGGCACCTCGGCGCGGAAGCTGGGTGTGCGCACGAGGCTCATCGGCTTGAAGGGCGAGGCCGACTCGACGAAGAAGGCCACCCCGTCGCGGGCCTCGATGGCGGCCACGGCGGCGTCCTGGTGGCGCCACGACAGCGACCAGATGACCGTGAACCCGGCGGCTATGCCGGGGATCTGGGGGCCCAGGAAGGCCAGGGCTCCGGCGAGGGCGGTGCCCACGAAGATCGGCCACAGACGCCCCAGCACGACCGCCAGAGGACGCAAGTCGGGCAGTGTCGTGGCGGCGCGGGCGCCGGCGAGCGTGGTGTAGTAGGGCACCTTGTGCAGCAGCGCCGCGCGCCTGAGTGAGCGGCTGTCGGCCAAGGCCTGGGCCCCCTCCGTCGTGTTGAAGACGAGCTGCAGCTCGACCTTCAGCACGTGGGCAAACAGGTCGGGACCCATCTCGGCGAAGGGCGCGAAGCCGAAGCCGGCGGCGTTGTTGTAGAGGACGTCGATGCCGCCGAGCCGCTCGGCGGAGCCCGTGCGCGGGTTGGTCAGGGCCTCGTCCGAGCGGCAGCGGCCGCTCACGACGCGCAGGACGCTCAGGCGGCCGGCGTACGGGTCGACGTAGGTCTTGAAGGCGTAGGCGGCGAAGGGACCGTCCGGGTCGCAGAGTATCTCCTCGCCCTCCTCGGTCGTCCAGCGAGAGCGGTCTACGGGGCTCGGGGCGCTGCCGGCGATCACGTCGAAGACGCGCACCGCGTCCTCCACCGTGCGGGCCATGGGGCCGCCCACGTCCCGGTCCAGATAGAGGGGTACGATGCCGTCGCGGGACGTGAGACCCATGGTGGAGCGGATGCCCACCAGGGAAGCGTGCGACGACGGGCCGCGGATGGAGTTGCCGGTGTCGGTGCCCAGGCCCACCACGCCGAAGCTCGCGGCCACGGCGGCGGCCGTCCCCCCGGAGGAGCCGGCGGTCACCCGGTTCAGGGCGTAGGGGTTGAACGTGTAGCCTGGCAGCGCCGAGCCCACGGTCTCGTACGGGCTGAACGCGAACTCCGCCATGTTGGACTTGGCGAGCACGATGGCGCCCGCCTCCCGCAGCCGGCGCACCTGGAAGGCGTCGTCGGCGGGGGTCCCCTCCCGGAGCGTGGCGGAGCCGGCCGTGGTCGGCAGGTCCGACGTGTCGTAGTTGTCCTTCACGATGACGGGGAGGCCGTGGAGCGGACCCGCCGGCCGCCCGGTGCGGCGCAGCAGGGCGTCCAGCGAGTCGGCGACGTCGAGGGCCCTGGGATTCACCGTCACCAGCGCGTTCAGGCTCGGTCCGCTCCGGTCGTAGGCCTCGATGCGGGCCAGGTGGGCCTCCACGAGCTCCCGCGCCGTCGTGCGGCCCTCCAGCAGGGCGGCCTGGAGCTCGGCCACGGTGGCCTCGACGACGGGGACCGACTGCGCCGCGGCGGGGGCGGGCGGGGCGGCCGTGAACGGGAGGCAGGCGAGGAGCAGGAGGCGGCGCATGGGCGGTCCGGGGCAGGAAGGGGCGTCGGGCCCAGGATGCGCGTGCGCGAAGGCCCCGGCAAGGCGGCGCCGTGCGCCGTGCCGCTGCGCCGGACGGAGCCTTTCGGCGCCTCGGACAGGCTCCGGGATGCCCTAGCCGACCTTCGGGGAGTCCGGCTCGTCCTCGGGGTGCACGCCGCTCCGGCGCTCCGTCCGGTTGCGGCGGCGGAGCGCCACGACGAGGGCCGCGACGATGGCCAGGGCGAACCCGACCAGGATGAAGATGCCAGTCATGGTGAGCGCCTCCGTGGAGTGGGCCCCGCGAGCGGGGGCCGTGCCGTTCCCTTCCATGGAATGCACAACGCGTTCCTGCCGGGCGCAGGCTCTACGTCCGGGCGAGCACGCGCACGCGCTCCCACACCGCGTCGAACATCGCCTCGGTGAGGGTGCCGGTGAAGGTGTTCTGCTGGCTGGGGTGGTACGAGCCCACGAGGACCACGCCCTTGCCCACGTCCACCGCCACGCCGTGTCCGAAGGCGGGACGGGGCGAGGGCACGTCGAAGCCGCCGTCCTTGAGGAGGCGGAGCGCGTGGCTCCACGCGTATCCCCCCAGGGCCACCACGACGCGCAGGTTCGGCAGCAGCGTCAACTCCCTCTCCAGGTACTCCCTGCAGTTCCTGCGCTCCGAGGGGAGGGGCTTGTTGTCCGGCGGGGCGCAGCGCACGGAGGCCGTGATGAAGACGTCGGAGAGGCGCAGCCCGTCTCCCGGCCGCGTCGAGGTGGGCTGGTTGGCGAAGCCAGCCCGGTGCAGGGCCCTGAAGAGCCAGTCTCCCGAGCGGTCGCCCGTGAACATGCGCCCCGTGCGGTTGGCGCCGTGGGCGGCGGGAGCCAGCCCCACGACCAGGACACGGGCGTCGGGATCGCCGAACGCCGGGACCGGCCGCCCCCAGTACTCCTCCTCCGCGAAGGCCGCGCGCTTCTCGCGCGCCACGCGCTCGCGCCACTCCACCAGCCGAGGGCAGCGGGTGCAGCGGATGGCCGCCTCCTGGACGGCCTCGAGCGCCTTTCTGTGCTCCTCGGGAATGGTGCGCGCTCCAGCGGTGGGTGCCGAGGCCGTCAGGCCAGGTCCGTCTCGTCCAGGGCGTTCGCCGCGTCGAGCGCCTCGTTCATGATGGGACGCAGCCCCTCCTTCAGCTCGGGGAGGGGGACGCGCCCCCTCAGCTCCCGGCGCGCTTCACCCGGCTCGCTCCGCCGCCCGCGGCGGGCGCCGACCCAGATCGAGGCCGCCCCGCCGTCGAACTCGATGCGGATGACGCGCTCCAGACCCTCGCGGAACCACTCCAGGGCGCGGCACGACGCGCCGCCGCGCTCCCGGGCGAGGTCCATCCCGTTGGCGAGAGCGAAGATCGTGAGGTCGGGGTCCAGGGGCTCGAGCGGGTCCGCTCCGGGGGAGGGATCGCCGGGCGCCATCGGTCCGTCGGCCATGCGTGCCGTGCGTGGGAGGAGTCGCGGCGCCATCGGGCGAGCCGGGGCGCCCCTCGTATAGACGTCAGGGGAGGGTCGAAGGTTTCCCCGACGCGCCCTCAGCCTCCGGCTCCGCCGCTCTCCACCCACGCCGACCACCACAGGTCGCGGAGCATGTCCGCGCCGGCCGCCAGCCGCTCCACCGCGAAGGCGTGGGCGTCGGGATGGGCGGGCGCGCCGCCGGCGAAGCCCACGTCGCGATCGAGCCGGTACAGCTCGGGGACCCGGTCGTGGGCCTCCTGGATGTGCGCGAGGATGGCGCTCCAGGGATCGGCCAGGGTGCGTGTCTCCCAGCGCAGCGCCGACAGAACGTCCTCCGCCGTGACGTGCGTCTCCACGAACGCCGATTCGAAGCGGCCGTGGAAGCCGCGATCGGTGGTGAAGCCCCCGGGGTTGGGCTCGCCGGCCGACCACCCGTTGAAGTGGATCGTCGTGTGGTGGGGCTGCGACGCGTCCGTCACGTAGTGGCCGAGGATGCCGGCGTCCCACACGATCCGCTCCTCGATCCAGGGCCGCTCGTGGGCGGGCGCGTCGCGCCAGAGACGCCATCCCGCGACCAGCCGCTGGTAGAGCTCGAGCATGCGATAGGGGAGGAAGCCGGTGTCCCGCACCGGGTTCTCCAGCCCCACCCCGTAGACGCGGTCCAGGTAGCTCCACCGGTCCGGGGCCTCCAGCGCGCCCTCGGGGACGTTCTCCAGATCGATGTAGTGGTCGTAGTTCCAGGCCTCGTCCATGGCGGCCAGGTCCCTGTCGCGCCAGCGGTCGGGCTCGGGGTTCAGGTACTCGAGCTGGCGCGCGGCGTCGCGGAAGAACGACGGGAGCGCGTCGGGGAGGGCGGCGGCCGCGGCGCGTCCGGCGATGCCGTGGCCGTGATATCCCCACGCGACACCCGGGACCTCCGCGGACGTCGGGCTCGAGGCGAGGAGGAGGGCGGACAGGGCGCAGAGGATCATCAGGGGGAGTCTCCCGGTGGTGTTCGAGCTCAGCCCGGTCGGGGCGGGGGTACGATCGTGAAGAGGCCCACCTCGGGCGGGGCGCCCACCCGCACCGGCACCACGGTGCCGACGCCCGGGGAGACGAACATCGCCACCGGCCCGTCGCGGTACCAGCCCCGCAGATAGCGGCCGCTGCCCCGCGGCGTCCACGCCAGCCCGCCCAGGCGCACCTGGCCCCCGTGGGTGTGGCCCGACAGGATGAGGTGGGGACGGAGCCCGCGGGCCCGAGGATCGCCGCCATGGCGGGCGAGCGCGTCCATCGCGTCTCCCATCGAGTCGCGCCAGGCGGGGGCGTGCACCAGGAGCAGGTGGAGGTCGGGGGAGGGGGCGCCGGCCAGCGCCGCGACCAGGTCCGGCCTCCCCTTCACCGGGTCGTCCAGCCCCGTCACCAGGACCGCCCGCCCCTCCACCTCCAGCGTCCGGTGCCCGTTCAGCAGCAGCGCGCCGCCGTGGTCCGCCAGGACGCGCTCCAGCCCGGTGGCCACCACGCCGGCCCCGTGATCCCAGTTCCCCGCCACGGCCACGAGGGCGGGCGCCGGATCGAGGAGACCCAGGAAGGCGTCCAGCGTGAGGAGCCCCCGCCGCCGCTGCAGGAAGTCGCCGGTGAGGGCGACCAGGTGGGGCTCGAAGGCGTTGACGGCGCGCGCCGCCGCGCGGTGCGCGCGGCCGATCCGACCCAGGTGGAGGTCCGAGAGGTGAGCCACCCGCAGGCGGGGCGCCCCCGGAGCCTCCACGCCCACCTCCTCCTCACGCACCTTCAGGCGGCGCGCCCCCACCAGCGCGCCCCAGGCGAGGATGGCGGCTCCCGCCGTGACGCCCGCGCCCGCGGCGGCCGTCGCGACCCGGACCGGACGGGAGGGGATGGAGGGCATGGTCGCTCCGTGGCGGAGGAGAGGGGGCGCGTCGGCACGTCCGGGCATGCAAGCGCCGCTCCCGCTCGCCGGCCGGGCGATCCGGATGCGGCACGGACCGTGCGACGGAGAAGCCCGAGCCCACGACCCGAAAGGAGGACCGGTTGACCATCCAGCGGGATTCCGACAATCGCGAGATCGCGCGCCGGCTCCGGGACGAGCTGGCTCGGGTCCGCACGTCGGAGGCGCAGGTCGAGCAGGCGCTCCAGGCCGTACGAGGCGCCCGCCGCCGCATCGAGGAGCTGGCGCTCTCGCTGGAGCTGGAGGAGGACCGGGTGCGCACGCTGGTGCGCCAGGAGATGGAGGCCGTGGAGGCCACCGGCGCGGCGCAGGAAGCGCCCGGGAGATCCGGACCGGCGGGCCTCCCGTGGCGGAGCCCGCCCGACGGAGCGCGCCGGCCTCCGAGCTCTGCGGACACGCGGCGGGCTCCGGATCCCACTGTCTCGGCGGCGGGCGCCGCGGCGTCGACCGCGTCGACGGATCCCGACGGCAAGGCCCTGGGGGAGCGCCGCCGGCTGGCGCTGGTGGCCGTGGCCGCGGCGGTGACCGTGGTCCTGGTGGGCTGGCTGGCGTTCCAGGGCCTGCGGGATGGGGTGACGGCTCCGCCCCTGCTCATGTCCGACGACGCGCCGGCGGAGGCGGAGGCACCGTCCGCGCGCTCCGGTGAGGAGTCGCCGACGGAGTCCGCCGACCCGGGCGTCGACCCGTCGGTCCCCGCCGTGCTGGCGAGGCTTCCGGACGCGCCGGCGGCCCAGGTCCAGCTCTACGATTCCCTGTTCCAGGCCCGCTCCCCGCTCTTCGCACCGCTCCTGGACTCCGTGGCGGCCGAGAGCGATGCGCGCCAGGTGACCGACGCCGTCGAGGCCTGGCGTGGGGACGGGGACCTGGGCGCCAAGGACCGCGACGTGGTCCAGTCGGCCCTGGTCCAGTGGATCCTCATGCGGGAGATCGACCAGCGCGTCGACGTGGACGGGGAGCTGCTCAGGAACCCGTGCCGCGGGACGTCGTGCAGCGCGCTCCTGAACATCTGGCAGATGGGGAGCGAGGCGTTCGGCTTCCCCGAGATGCCCGACGACGCGCCCACCAACACCGACGCGCTGCGCACGGTGGAGGCCATGCTGGTCCTGGAGCGGATGCAGGACCTGCACGTGGGGGAGGGCGCGGCCGCCTCGATGGGCGGCTAGGAGCCACCGCCCGGACGCCCTCCGCCCAGGGCGCCACGGTCCACCTTGCCCAGGTGCGTGCGCGGCAGCTCCGGGAGGAACACCACCACCCGGGGATATTTGTGGGGCTCGAGCCGGTCCCGTGCGAAGGCCTGTAGCTCGGCGGCCAGGCCGCCGGTGTCGGTGCCGGCCTCGGGGACCACGAACGCGTGGGGCTTGGTCAAGCCGTCCGCGTCGCTTACCCCCACGACGGCCACCTCCCGCACCCGGCCGTCCTGGAGCAGGCAGTTCTCCAGCTCCGCCGGCGACATCCACTTGCCGCTCACCTTGAGCATGTCGTCGGCGCGCCCGCAGTAGGTGAAGAAGCCGTCCTCGTCGCGGCGCACCATGTCGCCGGAGACGTACCACTCGCCCCGGAACGCCTCCATCGTGTCGGCCATCCGGTGCCAGTAGCCGAAGGCGCGCGACCCGCCCCGGACCCACAGCCATCCCGTCTCCCCCGGCGGCAGCTCGACGCCCTCGTCGTCGCACACGCGGACCTCGAAGCCGGGCACGGGCCGGCCCAGCGTGCCCGGCCGCACCTCGCCCGGCCGGTTGGAGAGGAAGATGTGCCACATCTCGGCTGTCCCC
>JAHWKH010000122.1 GCA_019347995.1 Gemmatimonadota bacterium
AGGGGCGCGCCGCCCGCCGCGAAGCGGCTCCGATTCGTAGCGCACCGCGCCCGACGTCTCGTAGACCCGCACGCCGTAGATGGAGGGCTCGCGGTCGACGCGGTCGATGAGCTCCTCCATGCCCCCCAGCTCCGGAGCGCGGGAGGTCCGCTCCAGGGCCAGCCCCAGCGCGCGTGCGTACGCCAGCGTCTCGCGCTCGGCCTCGGCCAGCAGCGTGTCCTCTCGCTGGATGATGGCCCAGCCACCGAACGCCAGCATGACGGCCCCGACGGTTGTCAGGAGGGGGAGGAGGAGCCGGGTGGAGAGCTTCACGGCCGACGCGGACGGGGAGATCGGGGACGGAGGCTGGCAACGTAGCTCCGGCGCGGACTCGTCGCACGGCCCCCGCTTCCCTTTTCCCCGCGCCCCCCGTACCTTGGTTGAGAACCAATTTCATTCTCGCCTTCGCACCCCACCGCGATGACCCCCATCAGCGCCGAGACGACGGACGCCCCGGGCGTGACCCACGCTGCCCGCCCCGTCGAGCGATGGCTCACCGAGGTGCCGCTGCGCGAGGAAGTGGAGCTGGTGCGCATCGATCTTCCCCACGACCAGATCGAGCCGCTCCTGGAGCGGGGCATGCTGCCCGGCTGCCGGATCTGTCCCGTGCGCCGCTCGCCGTTCGGCGATCCGATCGTGATGGTGGACGGCTCGCTGATCGCGCTCCGGCGCGAGATGGCGGGCTGTCTGTGCGTTCGCCAGGCGGCGGCGCGCACCGGCACCGACTGACGGCCCCGCGAGGGCGCGGATGTCCGGCGTGTCACCCGGGTTCGGGGAATCCCCCCATGGTGGTGGAGCGGCGACCCTGGCCGAGCCCCCCGCGCGGCCCCTCGTCGCGCTGATCGGTCCGCCCAACTCGGGCAAGACCACCCTCTTCAACAAGCTCACCGGCCTTCGCCAGAAGGTCGCGAACTACCCCGGCGTCACGGTGGAGAAGCACGTCGGCGTCGTGCGGCTCCCCGACGAGCGGGTCGTGGACCTGGTGGACCTCCCCGGCGTGAACGGGTTCTCCGCGCGCACGCTGGACGAGAGGGTCAGCCGCGACGTCCTCGAGGGCCGCGTGGAGGGCCTGCGCAGCCCCGACGCCCTGGTCCTCATCGTGGACTCGACGCGGCTCGAGACCCAGCTCATGCTGGTGGAGCCGATCCTGGAGCTGGACCTGCCCACGCTCCTCGTGCTCAACATGGCCGACGAGCTGGACGAGCGCGGTGGCCGCGTCCTGGACGACGTCCTGGGCGCCCATCTCGGGGTCGAGATCGCACGCACCAACGCCCGGGCCGGCGTGGGCCTGGACGACGTCCACGGCTTCCTGGCCGGGGTCGCCGACCGGGGGCCCGCACCGCCCCGGCCCGCGTCGCGTCTGTCCAACACGAGCCGCGGCACGCCGCTCCCCATGGTGGACCAGTTCGCCACGCGCCGGGCGAAAGTCCGCCAGGTCGTCCACGCGGCCGAGTACCGCGCCCCCGGACCCTCCACCCTGAGCGAGCGCCTGGACTCGGTCTTCCTGCACCGCATCGCCGGCCCGCTGGTGTTCCTGGCGGTGGTGGTGCTGGTCTTCCAGTCCATCTTCACCTGGGCCATCCCCCTGATGGACGGGGTGGAGCTCGTGGTGGCGTCGTCGGGAGAGTGGCTGGCGGCCGTCCTGCCGGAGTCGTGGTTCCGCTCGCTGCTCATCGACGGCGTGTGGGCGGGCGTGGGCTCGGTGGTGGTCTTCCTCCCCCAGATCCTGATCCTCTTCGCCTTCCTCGGGCTGCTGGAGGACTCGGGCTACATGGCGCGCGCCGCCGTCATCGCCGACCGGCTCATGGCGCGGGTCGGGCTCGAGGGCAGGGCGTTCCTCCCCCTGCTGTCGGGCTACGCCTGCGCCGTGCCCGCCATCCTGGCGGCGCGCACCGTGGAGGACGAGCGCGACCGCCTGGCGACGATCTTCGTCACGCCGTTCATGACCTGCTCGGCGCGCCTTCCGGTCTACGCGCTCCTCATCGCGGCCTTCATTCCCGAGAGACCCGTGTTCGGCCCGATCATGGGGACGCGCGCCGCGACCATGCTGGGACTGTACGGGCTGGGTGTGGCGGCGGCCGTGGTGACGGCGTTCCTCCTGAAGCGGACGCTGCTGCGGGGCACGCCCACGTCGTTCATCATGGAGCTGCCGCCCTATCGTATCCCGACGCTGCGCTCCATCGGCACCCGGCTGCTGGACCGGAGCCGCATCTTCCTGATGCGCGTTGGGAAGATCATCCTGGCCGTGACCGTCGTGCTCTGGATCCTGACCCAGTTCCCCCGCACGGTCGAAGGCCCGCCGCCGATCGAGCAGAGCGCGCTGGGACAGATCGGGCAGGTCATCGAGCCCGCCATCGAGCCGCTGGGCTTCGACTGGCGCATCGGCGTGGGCCTGATCTCGTCGCTGGCCGCCCGGGAGGTGATCGTGGGCACGCTCGGGACGATCTACGGCGTCGAGGGCTCGAGCGAGACCTCGATGGAGCTCCAGGAGCGGCTCACGAGCCACCTGGATCTGGGCGCTGCCGTGGGGCTGCTGGTCTTCTTCGCCTTCGCGCTGCAGTGCATGTCCACCGTGGCGGTGATGCGCCGGGAGACGGCGGGGTGGACGTGGCCCGCCATCCAGTGGTTCTACATGCTGGCGCTGGCGTTCGGCGGGGCCTGGCTCGCCAACTGGCTCCTCTGAGCCGGCGTCCCCCTCTCCCGGGTCGCCTTCGTCCTGAAGAACCGGTGGTGGGCCGCCAGCGCCACCAGGTAGAGGACGCCCGTCCCCACGTGCGTCCACACCATCACGGCCAGCCAGCCCTGGTGGGTCACGGCCTGGATCAGGTACCCGCTCAGGACCACGGGCGCGAGGACGGCCCTGGCCACCAGACCGGAGCGCCGGCCGGCCCGCACGCGCTTGCGGAAGTGCCGCCAGATGTGATCGGCCGCGATGAGCCCGATGGCGAAGACCATGACGGGCGCCACCAGGATGTGGGCCTTGAGGATCCAGGGCTGGAGCGGGTGGTTGATGACCGCCCAGGGGTCGACGGGCTGGAGGAAGTGCTCCATCCAGAAGTAGACCAGACCCGTGAGGCCCGTGAGGAGCGAGCTGCTCCAGACGAGTCGGCGCTGGAACGGGTTCACGGCGCGCCGCGGAAGGGCCGCACCAGGGCGTGGAGCGCGAGGACGCGGCGGGCGGCGGCCGTGACGGCCCCCGAGGTGAGCGTGGCGCCGGTGATGTTGATGATGTCGCCCTTGAGGGACAGGTCGCGGCCGAGGCCCTTCCCGTCGAACTGGGCGAGCCAGCCGGCCGGCGCCACGTACTCCGGCGGCTCGGAGAACTTGAGCACCTCCACGCGCCGGATCCGGTCGTCGGGCCCGACCACGATCATCAGGGCCTCGGGGAGCGTACGCACGCGGTGGGCGTCGAAGTAGGCCACGCCCACCGGCCGGCCGTCCCGCACGGCCACGTAATGGGTGACGATTCCGGACGGGATGTCCACCCCCGCCCCGGCGGCGGCCCGGGCCCGGTCCAGCTGGGCGTCGTCCAGGAAGGCGGTACGACGCACGATGCTGTCGGCCGCGGGAAACGCCAGCTCCAGCGCCTCCTCCTGGGTGAGGAAGGTCTGGGCGCCGAGCACGGAGCCGGAGGTGGCCGCCGCCAGCGCGACGGCCACCGTCCAGAGCCCTGGGCGCAGCGCCGCCCTCACGTCAGAAGAGCCAGCCGAGGGCCACGGCGAGCTGGTCCACGCCCGTGTCCGCGTCGTTGTCGTGGATCTGCCAGTCGCCCTTCACGATCACCTGGGGCAGGGGCCGCCAGGCGGCGCCCAGCGACAGGACGGTGAGATCGGTGGCGGGATTGACGGCGAATCCCGTCGGCACCTCGCGCTGGGTGTCCACCGCCTCGTAGCGGACGTACGGCACGAGCTGGTGGGTCGAGCCGGTCCCGCGCAGCACGTCGTAGCCCGCCTGCACGTACCAGCCCAGCATCTCCTCGCCCACGCCGGAGGCGACGGTGAGCCCGTTGAGCCGGTTCAGCGCGGCCGCGTCGTCCAGCCGCGCGCCCGCCACCAGCGCGCGCAGATCCAGGCCGCGGGCGCGGTACTCTCCGTGGAGGTCCCAGACGAGCGTCTGCGCCTCCACCTCCATCCCGTCCAGCTCCCGCCCCTGGGCGCTGCCGCCGTACCAGCCGGAGGCGCCCACGGTGAGTCCCAGCACGCCCGTGTAGTCCAGGCGGGCCACGCCCGCGAAGTCCTCCGCCACGGCCTTGGCGCCCTTCTGGCGCCCGCCCCGCAGGCCCGAGCCGGAGAAGCCGCCGGCCGGCGAGGAGCCGCCCGCCACGGCGTCCAGCCCGTTCACGAGGTAGGCCCGGAACTCGAATCCCTCCGTGCTCCCGAAGGCGCCGAGGCCGTTCTCCCGCCACGTGGACGGGATGATCGCCTGCTCGGTCTCCGGCCGCGTCGTGCCCAGGAACGTGGGCGGCTCGTGCAGCTCGTTGATCAGCCCGAGCGGCGCCAGCAGGAGGCCGCCACGCACCCCGAGGCCGTCGTTCAACAGGTAGTCGACGTACGCGAACTCGAGGAAGGCTTCGTTGCCGTGCTCGATCTCGATCTCGGAGTTGAACAGGATCCGGTCGTTGAACTTGTAGCCCACGTAGAGGATGGCCCGCAGCGCGTCGAAGCGGTCGCGTGAGCTCGCCGGGGCGCCGTCGTCGCGGGTCGCCGAGAAGTTCTCGTAGAGGAGCTCGCCGTAGCCGCCGAGGGAGACGCCCTGGTTCACCCGGTACACCTTCGACGCCGCGGGTCCGAGGCCCAGCATGCTGGTGTCGGCCTCCACCACGTCGCGGCCCAGGCGCAGGCTCTCGAGCTCGCGGGTGATGGCCTCCACCTGCCGCTCCAGCTCCGCCACGCGGACCGAGTCGGGCACCTGCTGAGCGGCGCCGGGAAGGGCAAAGGTCGCGCAGGCGGCAAGCGCGAAGAGGGTCCTGTCGAATCGCATGGATCAGCTCACGTTTGGATTGGGAATCTCGGAAGCCGGCTCGAGCCAGGGCTCCATGGCTCGGTTCCAGCGGGGGAGGGCTCGACCACCCTCGTTCTCCATGATCAGGACGCCCTCGTCCCGGTCACGGGCCCAGGCCAGCGCGGCGTCGGGCCCGAGGACGAAGAGCGCCGTCGCCAGCGCGTCCGCGGCCAGGGCGTCGGCGGCGACCACGGTGACGCTTCCCCAGGCGGGCACCGGCTGCCCGCTGCGGGGGTCCAGGAGGTGGCCCAGGCGCTCTCCTTCCACCTCGACCCAGCGCTCCGACGCGCCGCTGGTGGCCACCGAGACGTCCCGGACGCGGAGGCGCAGCGCGGCCTCGTGACGGCGGGCGGGATGGGCGACGTCGAGGCTCCATCCGTCCCCCCCGCCGTCGCCCACCACCAGCACCTGTCCACCGAGGTCGAGGAGGGCGTCCGGGACGTTGAGGGAGTCCAGGATGCGTCCGGCGGAGCGGAGGGCGGCGCCCTTTCCGAATCCGCCGGTGTCGATCCAGGCCCCCGCCGCGACCCGCACCACCGTCCCGCGGCGGCGATCGGCCCGCACGGCGCCGGCCCCCGAGGCGCCGAGGGCACGCTCCAGCTCCGAGGCCGAGGGCCGCCGCCCGTCGCCGCGCAGGTCCCAGGCGTCCACCAGCGCGCCCACCGCCGGCTCGAAGGCCCGATCCGTCCGGCGCGCCCACCCCTCGGCCTCGCACAGCAGGTCGATCAGCTCCGGGTCGGCGGGCACGGCCCGCCCCACCTCGGCGTCGTTGATCCCGGCCATCGCGCTGGCCGGATCCCACGTGCTGAGGAGGGCGTCGACGCGCTCGATCTCGCGCAGGGCCGCCTCCGCGGCACCCGCCGCCTCCGTACGGGACGATGCGTCCACCACGACGCGCAAGCGCGTGCCCATGACCCACGCGACCCGCTCGACCCGCACCGCCTCGGGGGCGGCTCCGGGCCCATGGCCTCCGGGTACGGCACCCGTCAGGGCAAGGGCTACGGCGAGTGCGGCCGACAGAAGGGGCAATGCATTCCCATGCGATTGAGAACCGTTCTCAGCGAGCGGCCCAAGGATACGGTGCCCGCCCGAAGGGGTCAAGCCGATGGCGGCGGTGGAAGCCGGAAGGGCTTGCCTCCGGGGCCACGAGACGGCATCGTCCGGATCCCCCTTCTTCCCCGGACGCGCTCGTGACGTCTTCCTGGACCCGGTGGTTCCGCTCCTCGCCCCCTCCGCACGAGGCGGAGGGCAGCGCGGGCTCTCTCGACGAGCAGCTGGCGAGGCTGGAACGCGAAGCGACGGAAGCGACCTACGGCGTGATGGGCACGCCGCTGAACCGGGCCGGAGACCTCTGCATGAAAGCCGGGGACCGGAAGCGGGCGCTCAGCTTCTACGGCAGGGCCATCGACGCCTTCCTCGAGGACCAGCAGCCGGAGGCGGCGCGCGGCGTGGCGCAGAAGCTGATCCGGCTGCACCCGAAGGCCGTGCGCACGCTCTGCACCCTCACGTGGCTGGACGTGGGCTCGGGCCACCGGGCCGACGCCCTGGCCAACCTCGAGCGCTACGTGGAGGCGGCGATGGGCGGCGGAAACGAGGAGCTCGCCCGGGAGCAGATCGTCGCCATGGGCCGCCTCTCCGTCGACCGCACGTTCCTGCGTGCCGCCGCCGCCGCCCTGGCCCGCCTCGACGACCCGGAGGGCGCGGCGGAGCTCGAGGAGCGGGCCGAGCGTCCCCAATCCGACGCCGACCCCGACGACCTGCGCCTGCGCTGCTTCGCCGCCGCCGTGGCGTCCAACGAGCTCCGCCGGGACGAAGACGCGGCCTGATCCCCCCACCTCCGGCGGGGGAGGTTCCCCTCAGCCGCCGCCCGCCTCCAGCGCCCGCCGGAAGGCGTCGGCCTCGGCGGGCCGCACCTCCAGGATGCCGCGGGCCCGCGCCTCGGCCTCGGCCGCTTCGTCGGGGCGGCCCGTCTGCCGGTAGAGCACCGCCAGGTTGAGGTAGGTGTTGGGATTGGCGGGATTCTCCTCCCGGGCCCGCAGCAGCGCCTCCTCGGCCTCGGCGTGGCGGCCGGCGCTCCGCAGCAGCCCCCCGGCCTTGTTCCACTCGTTGGAGGTGTCGGGCCGCAGGAGGGTCATGCTGGAAAGGGCCACGGCCGCCACGGCCACCGCGGCCGGCACGGCGAGCCGCCGCCACAGCCGTTCCCGGACCAGCGCCACCCCGGACG
>JAHWKH010000123.1 GCA_019347995.1 Gemmatimonadota bacterium
GTTCACGCTCGGTGAGATCGCGGGCCAGATCGATGAGTGCCTTTTCGTGGCTCGCCTTTGCAGTCTTTCGGGTCTTGATATGCGTGAGGTAATCGCCCGCCGCGCGCGCCAGTTCGCCGATCGGCAAATGGTCGACACCTTCGACACCTGCATCCGTCAGGGCGCTGACAAGTTCGGCGCCATGCCGTTTGAGTTCCGACTTGATCTGCTTGATCTCGTCTTCGGTGAACGCTGCCATGGTGGCGGGCCTCAGAGTCCGAGGGACGAGCGGATGAGCGGGCTGATCCGCTCGGGCGTCCACGGAGGATTGAACGTGAGCTCCACCTCGGCGCTCTCCACTCCCTCCATGTTCTCGATGGCCTCCCTCGCGTTGTCCACGATCTCTCCGGCGACCGGACACATGGGGGACGTGAGCGAGATGGTGGCGTGTACGTCCGCGCCGTCCACCTCGATGTCGTAGACCAACCCCAGGACCACCAGGTCGAGCCCCAGCTCGGGGTCCTTGACCGTCTTGAGCGCCTTGCGGACGTCCTTCTCCGTGACCGCCATCCGTGCCTCGTCTGTGTGCGGGCCTCGGCCCGCGGATCTCTCGTATGGACCGCCTCCGTTCCCGGTGGAGGTCCCCGTCTCTAGTGTTCTGAGTCAGACACTAGTGCTTCCGCACGAAGAGGACCGAGATCTCCTCGGCGCCCTCTCCCTGCGCCTTGCGTAGCGCCTTGTGCAGCGTGGCGACCACCTCTCCCGCGGGCTTGCCCGGGAGCTGGGCCACCAGGTCGGCGGCGCCCCGGAAGACGCCGGTTGGACCGTGCGACAGGACGAAGGCGGTGTCGCCCACGCCCATGGGCACCGATTGGCTCCCGTACTGGAAGCCCTCCATCATCCCCAGTGGCGGTCCGTGGGACCCCATCTCCTGGAAGCTCCCGTCGCGGCGGATGACGCCGCAGGGAACCCGCCCGGCGCTGACCCATTCCAGCCCCTCCTCCGCCGGCACCAGCACGCCGCACTCCACGAACTGCTCCAGCCCCTCGACGGCCGACGCGGCCATGGCCGCGTTGACCCGGGGCATGATCCGCCGGAGGTCGCCATGATCGGCCGCCACGGCCCGGAACACCCCCCGGGCCGTCGCGAGGTGCTGCGCCGGCGGCAGGGCGCCACCGTGCACGTACAGCGTCAGGAGCGCCGTGCGGCCGTCCGCCAGGGCGACCGAGTCCCATACCGTGGTGCCCGCTCCCCCGTCCTCCGTCGTGGTGCCCGCGGCGATGTCGTAACCCGACACCCGGGGCGCGTTCCGGGGAAGGAGCCCCTGCTGGAGGATGCGGCTGATGGACTGCACGTCCGCCTGCGTGAGGCTCTCGCGCTCCAGGGACGCGAAGCGGACGCCCAGGGAGCGCAGGGAGCGCGACAGGAGCCGCAGCACCCGCAGCGCCAGGGAATCGCGGCCCAGCAGCTCCTGGAAGCCTTCCCTCGGGATCACCACGAGCTGGCTCGCCTCCGTGGCGCGGGCGCGGGCCGAGCGCGGCGCGTCGTTGAGCAGCGCCATCTCGCCGAAGGCCTCTCCGGCGCGGCGCACGGCGAGCCTCTCGGGCGTTCCGTCGGGCCGGCTCTTGGTGATCTCCACCGACCCCTTGTAGACGATGAAGAAGGCGTCGCCCACCTCGCCTTCCTCGAAGAGGACCTCACCCGCGTCGGCGGAGGTGCCCGTGACGATGTCCGCCACACGGCGGAGATCGTCCTCCGGGAGCCCCCTGAACAGCTCCACGCTGTCCAGCAGCTCCATCACCTGCTCGCTGGACCAGCCCTGCTCCGTCTGGGTCACGTGTCGCGCCTCCGGGGGATTGCTGGGTAGGCGATCAATGTAGACGCGGCCGAGAGGGCGAGAAAGCTCGCCCCTTCCCCCGGGCAGTGGTTAGATTCGGAGCAGCGTGGCCGCCGGCCGATCGTGCCGCGGCGGCGCGGCCGTCCGGGCGCCATCCCCACGAGGAGCGGTTCGTTGGAGCCCACCCCCCGGGACAGTCTCTCGCCGTCTCCCGTCGCCGCCCCCCCGGGGACCGGCGTCAGGGTGCGCTGCTGGGGCACGCGCGGATCCATCCCCAGCCCCGGCCCCGCCACCGCCGGCTACGGCGGAAACACCCCGTGCGTGGAGGTGCGGGTGGGCGAGCAGCGCGTGGTCTTCGACGCGGGGTCGGGAATGCGGCTCCTCGGCCTGGACGTGCAGGAGGAGTCGCGTCCGGCCGACGTGACCATCTTCCTCAGCCACTTCCACTGGGACCACATCCAGGGCTTCCCGTTCTTCGCGCCCCTCTATCAGCCCGAGGCGCGGCTGCGGATCGTGGGTCCGGCGCAGCAGGACATGGACGTGCGCAGCCTCTTCGCCGGACAGATGGGCCCCATCTACTTCCCGGTCCCCTTCAGCGCCGTGGCCGCGACCGCCACGTTCGACCACCTGAACGAGGGCACGTGGGAGGAGGGGGGGATCCGGGTGAGCGCCATGCGGGTCCGTCATCCCTCCTTCACCGTGGGCTACCGCCTCGAGGCGGAGGGGCGCACGCTCTGCTACGTGCCGGACAACGAGCTGGTGGGAGCGAGCCACGAGACCGCTGACCGGTGGCGGGAGCGCTTCACGCGTTTCGTCGGGGGAGCCGACGTGCTGATCCACGACGCCATGTACACCGACGAGGAGTATGCGTCGAAGGAGGGATGGGGGCATTCGACCTTCCGGCAGGCGGTGGAGCTGGCCGCCGACGCCGGCGTGCGGCGCCTCCTCTTCTTCCACCACGCGCCCGAGCGCTCCGACGCGGCCCTCACGGCCATCGTTCGCGCCCGCCGCAAGGAGGCGGACGCCCTCGGGCTCGGGCTCGAGGTCGACGCCGCTTCGGAGGGCGTGGACCTGACGCTGGACGCGCGATGAGGATCCTCGACTGGACCGCCACAGGAGCCGCGACGTGAAGCGATTCGGGACGCTCGGGTGGGCGCTGGCGGGTCTGCCGCTGCTCATGGCCTTCGGCCCGGGAGAGCGCGTGGCGCCCAGCCACTGGGCCGTGCTCGTGGGCATCAGCGACTACACCCACTTCGAGGACGTGGAGGGGGGCGACCTCCCCGGCGCGGAGCACGACGCCCGCGCCATGCGCAACGTCCTGGTGTCGCGATGGGGCTTTCCCGACGAGAACGTCCTCGTGCTCCTCAACGGCGAGGCGACCCGCGCCGCCATCGAGGAGGCGCTCGTCTCCTGGCTCCCCGAGCGCGTGGGGGAAGGCGACCACGTCACCGTCTTCTTCGCTGGCCACGGCTCGCAGGTGTGGGACATGGACGGCGACGAAGAGGACGGGCTGGACGAGACCATCGCGCCGGCCGACGCCCTCCCCGACAGCCCCGACAACGACATCGTCGACGAGGAGCTGGGGGCGTGGCTGCGGGCGCTACCCACCCGCAACGTCGTCTATATCCACGACAACTGTAACGCGGGAACCGGCACCCGCGACGTGACGCCGTTCTCGAGGGCCCGGCGCCTGGCGCGCGACCCCGGCGTCATGCCGCGGCCCGACGGTCCGGCGCGGCGCGCGCTCTCCGGGCAGGAGGACGAGAGCGGCTTCGACCTGGACGGCGGCGACGTGCTGGAGCTCGCCGCCGCGCAGCCCTTCGAAGCGGCCGTGGACGCGTTCTTCGAGGGCCCGGAGGGGGCCGAGCCCTTCCACGGTGGGGCCTTCACCACGTTCCTGGTGCGCCAGCTCTGGCGCGCCCCCGCCGACGCCACCTACGAGGACGTGTTCGTCGACGTGAAGGACGCCCTCAAACGCAACCGCTTCCAACAGGATCCCATGATCTCGCCGGACGTCCCGCTGCGGGCGCGCCCTCTCTTCTTCGTGGAGGGGGGAGCGGCGGGTCCCGGCGGCATCACGGCCGTGCCGGTGCTCGAGGCCTCCGCCGGAACGGCGCGGCTCGGGGCCGGGCAGGCCCTGGGCCTCTCCATGGGCTCCGTCCTGGAGACGGGCGGCGGGGCGCGCCTGGTGGTGGAGGACGTCGAGCGCGACCGCGCCACCGCGCGCGTCTCCGGCGGCGCGGTGGTGGCGGGGGACCGGGCGACGCTGACGGGCTACCGCTATCCGGAGAATACGCTGCGCGTGGGCGTGGCGGGCGTGGACAGCGAGACGGCCGCGGCGCTGGGCCGGGCCCTCTCGGGCAGCGAGGGCGTCGTGCTGGTGGAGGGCGAGGACGCCTACGCCGACCTCTTCGTGCGGCGGCGCGGCAGCGAGGTGCGCCTCGTGGGCCTCGACGGGTTCACCCGCCGTACGTTCCTGGCCGGCGACGTCGACGCCCCGGCCATGGCCGCGGCCCTGAAGGGCGAGGCCGCCGCGCAACGCCTCACCCGCATGGACAACCTGGGGCAGGCCTTCGACGTGCGGGTCTGGATGGAGGGAGGCGGTTCCTCCCTGGGCCTCGGGGAGTCCATCCGCATCCACGTCTCTTCGGAGCGGGAGGGCTACCTCACCCTGGTGGACCTGGGAACCAACGACCAGGTGACCGTGCTGTTCCCCAACGCGTTCCACCGGGACAACCGCATCCGGGCCGGACGCGCCGTGGCGTTCCCCACGGACGCCATGGGCTTCGAGATCATCGCCCAGGAGCCCGCCGGCCGGGGCATGGTACGCGCGTTCGTCACGCCCGAGCCTCTGGACCTGCCGGTGGACGCGGAGGGCTTCGTCTCCGGCGACCTGCCGCTGGCGTCGCGGGTCGCCGAGGCCGTGCGCCGCGCCGCGGGGAGCGTCTCCGGATCGCCGGGCGCGATCCGCCTCGACACCTGGGGCACGGCGTCGCTGGTCTACGACATCACGCCATGAGATCCGCCGGCCCCTCCTTGCGCGCCTCCCGGGCGGAGGTGGGAGTCGGACGCACACCATGAAGGCCCGTCGCGCCCTGGCCCTCGCCCTGGTGGTCCTCCTGGCCACCGCCGCGGCCGTGCTGGCCCGCCGCTTCGGCGGGCTCACGGGCGTGGAGACCCTCGAGCTCCAGACGCTGGACTGGCGTCAGCAGAGCATGCAGGAGGACCGGCGGCCCGGCTCCCGTCGCCCCAGCGAGATCGTCCTCGTCTTCTTCGACGAGGCCGCGACGCTGGACTGGGAGTGGCTCTCGCCGTACCCGCGTACGGTCCTGGCCGACCTCGTGACCGCGCTCTCCGACGCCGGAGCGAAGGTCATCGGCCTGGACGTCTACCTGGACCGCCTGTACCCGGAGCTCAACGCCCGCACCGGCGGCGACGACCGGCTGCGCGAGGCCATCGCCGAGGCCGGCAACGTGGTGCTGGTGGCGCCGACCGTGACCGGGCGGGGGGGCGCGCGTCTCGCGCCGCCCCATCCGTCCTTCGCCGCGGTGGCCGCCGACGTGGGCGCCGCCGACCTGCCGAGCCCGTTCGAGACCGTGCGCGACGCGGCGCTGGCGGTGCGCTCGGAGCGTACGCTCGAGCCCAGCTTCTCCCTGGCGCTCTTCGCCCGGGCGCGCGGCCTCGACGTGGATTCCCTGCTGCGCGCCGGCCGGGCCGCGGGACGCGTGGCCCTGCCCGGGATGCCGCCCTCGCTGGGGTCCGTTCCCGACGCGTGGTTCACCGAGGACGCCCGCGGGGACGACGCGGTGCTGAGCTTCCCCGTCCGCTTCGTCGGCCCGCCTTCCCACCACGCGGTGGAGGGAGGGACCGACGCCGGCACGTTCGCCGCGTTCTCGTCGGCCGACGCCTCCGTGCTGGCGGCCTTCACCCCCGAGCTCTTCCGGGACCGGGTCGTGCTGCTGGGCACCGGCTTCCACGAATCGGACCGCTTCCGCACCCCGTTCCAGGGGGTGCGTCCGGTGGACGGCGGCGGAGCCCTGCTCTCGGACGCCGACGCGTTCCAGTGGACGTACGGCGTGGAGATCCACGCGAACGCGCTCCAGAACATGCTGGACGGGGAATACCTCCGCTTCCCGGGCACGCTCGCCACGCTCGCCCTCCTGGCCCTGGCCGCGCTGATCCCCGGCGCCGCGACGTTCTGGAGGGGGGCGTGGGCGGGCGGCCTCGCCACCGCCGTGGCGGCGATGGGGGCGCTCTTCCTGGGATTCTCGGCCTTCCAGGGCGAGGTGCTGGCCACGGGCGTGGCGGTGGCCGCACCCTACCTCGTGACGCCGGTGGTGGCGCCGCTGGTCGCCACGTTCCTGGGCTACCTGGGCGCCGTGGCGTGGGTGAGCGTGGTGGAGGGGCGCGAGAAGCGTTTCCTCAAGGGCGCCTTCGGCAAGTACGTCTCCCCGGCGGTGGTGGCCGAGATCACGGCCAACCCATCCGCCCTGAAGCTGGGCGGCCAGAAGCGGCCGCTCACCATCCTGTTCAGCGATCTGGCGGGCTTCACCGACCTGTCGGAGCGGCTCGACCCCCAGGACCTCATCGCCATGCTGAACGAGTACCTCGACGCCATGACGCACATCGTCATCGAGGAGGAGGGCGGCACGCTGGACAAGTACATCGGCGACGCCATCATGGCCTTCTGGAACGCGCCGAAACCGTACCCCGACCACGCCGACCGGTCCCTGCGCTGCGCCGTGAAGATGCAGCGCGGAATGGAGGCCCTGAACCGGCACTGGCGCGAGCGCGATCCCGCCGCCGAGACGCTCGTGGTACGCATCGGCGTGAACTCCGGCGAGGTGGTGGTGGGCAACGTCGGCGGCCAGGAGAAGTTCGACTATTCCGCCATCGGCGACGCCGTGAACCTGGCCGCGCGCCTGGAGCCGGCCAACAAGACGTACGGCACGCTGATCATGGCGTCGCAGCACACGATGGACGCGGCGGCGCCCGGCGCCTTCCGGGTGCGGGAGCTGGACCTGGTGGCCGTGAAGGGAAAGCAGGAGCCGGTGAAGGTCTTCGAGGTGCTGGAGGAGACCGGCGTCGCGCTGCCGGAGCACCGGGAGGAGGCTCTGCGCCACTACGCGTCCGGACTCGCCGCCTACAAGGGGCGCGACTGGGAGATGGCGGAGCGATATTTCGCGGCGGCGCTGGAGGCCGACCCCGAGGACGGACCCGCGGCGGTGTACCTCGAGCGCGCCCGGGAATATCTGGTGGACGCCCCCCCGGAGGACTGGGACTTCGTGGTCCGCAGGACAGCGAAATGAGCACCCTCGGGAGCCTGACATGAAAAATGCCTTCGCCCTCTCGGCCGCGGCGCTGTTCGCCCTCGCGGCGGGCGCACACGCGACCCCTCCTTCCCAGCCACAGGACGCTCCCGAGGCCGTC
>JAHWKH010000124.1 GCA_019347995.1 Gemmatimonadota bacterium
CGCAAGAAGCCGGATTCATCCATCTCCGTCGGCCTGAAGCTCCAGAAGGCCGGTGAGGTGGACGCGTTCGTGAGCGCCGGCTCGACCGGCGCCGTCATGGCGGGCTCCCTGTTCATCCTCCGACCGCTGGAGGGCGTC
The DNA here is from genome assembly GCA_019347995.1 of Gemmatimonadota bacterium. The sequence continues at coordinate 139 of JAHWKH010000124.1, forward strand.
GACCGCCCGGCCATCGGCACGCTGCTGCCCACCGCCCGCACGCCCGTCCTCATGCTGGACGCCGGCGCCAACGTGGATTGCAAGCCCCATCACCTGGTCCAGTTCGCGCACCTCGGGCACATCTACGCCCAGGACCTCATGGGCATCGAGCGGCCCCGCATCGCCCTCCTCAACATCGGCGAGGAGCGGGAGAAGGGTGACGAGCTCTCGGTGGAGGCGCACCAGCGGCTCGCCGGAGAGAATGGGCTGCATTTCGTGGGTAACGTCGAGGGCCGCGACATCATTCGCGGCGCGTGCGACGTGCTGGTCTGCGACGGCTTCGTGGGCAACGTCCTGCTCAAGTTCTACGAGTCCGTGGCCCAGTTCATCATCGGGCTGCTGAAGCGGGAGATGCAGCGCACGGAGACGGACCTGGACCTCGAAGACGTCTTCCGGGTGCTGGACTACTCGGAATACGGGGGCGCCCCGCTCCTGGGCGTGGGGGGCGTCTCCATCATCTGTCACGGTCAGTCGCCCCCGAAGGCCATCCGAAACGCCCTGAGGGTGGCCCACCAGGCCGTACGCTCCGACATCGTGGCCCACGTGGCCCGCGAGCTGAAGGAACTGAAGGCCGCCGCCGGACCTTCCAAGGAGGCGGGATGAAGAAGCCCCAGCCCATGGTGGAGCTGGTGTCCACCGGCCGGTACCTGCCCGAGCGCGTGCTCACGAATCGCGAGCTGGAGGAGATGGTCGACACCTCCGACGCGTGGATCACGGAGCGCACGGGCATCCGCGAGCGGCGCATCGCCGGGCCGGACGACTCGGCGGCCTCGATGGGTGCCCAGGCGGCGCGCTCGGCCCTGGCAAAGGCCGGCGTGCAGCCCGGCGAAGTGGACCTGCTGGTGGTCTCCACCGCCACGCCCGACCGGCTGCTCCCTTCCACCTCCTGCGACGTGCAGGCCCTGATCGGGGCCGACAACGCCGTGGCCTTCGACCTCCAGGCGGCGTGCTCGGGCTGGCTCTACGGGCTCACCGTGGCGGAGGGCCTCATCGCGTCGGGACGCGCCGAGATCGCCCTGGTGGTGGCGACGGAGAAGATGAGCGCCATCGTCGACTGGTGCGACCGCTCCACCTGCGTGCTCTTCGGAGACGGCGCCGGCGCGGCGGTGGTGAGGGCTTCCAGCGGCGACCGCGGCATCCTCTCCACCCACCACCGCTCCGACGGAAAGCTCGCGGACCTGCTGCACCGCCCCGCGGGTGGGGCGGCGGTGCCCTTCGACGTGGCCGTCCTCGAGAGCCGCGACCACCTGGTGAAGATGGCGGGTCGGGAGGTGTTCAAGAACGCCGTCCGCTCCATGGCGGAGGCCGCGGACTTCGCGCTCCAGCGCGCCGGATTGACGACCGACGACATCGATCTCCTCGTGCCGCACCAGGCCAACATCCGGATCATCGAAGCGATGGCGAAGTACGCCAAGATGCCCATGGACAAGGTCTACGTGAACGTGGACCGGTACGGCAACATGAGCTCCGCCACCGTGCCGGTGGCCCTGGACGAGGCCGTGGAGGAAGGGCGCCTGACGCCGGGGATGAACGTGCTCTCCGTGGCCTTCGGCGCCGGCCTCACGTGGGGCGCGATGGCGCTGCGCTGGTAGGAGGGCCGACCATGACGCTGGCTCTCCTCTTCCCCGGACAAGGCTCACAGCACGTGGGCATGGGCCGCGAGCTGGCGGAGGCGTCCTCCGAGGCTCGCCGCCTGTTCGAGGAGGCCGACGACGCCCTCGGCTTCGGCCTGTCCCGGCTCATGTGGGAGGGCCCGGAGGACGAGCTCACGGCCACGGAGAACGCGCAGCCGGCCCTCCTGGTGCACGCGGTTGCGGCTTTTCGCGCGGCGCGGGAGCACATGGGAGAGCCGGCCATGGCGGCGGGGCACTCCCTCGGGGAGTTCAGCGCCCACGTGGCGGCGGGCACCCTGGCGTTCCGCGACGCCCTGGAGGCCGTGCGCCTGCGGGGCGAGCTCATGGCCCGCTCGGGACGGGAGCGACCGGGTACCATGGCCGCGGTCCTGGGGCTGGACGACGGTGCGGTACGCGACGCCTGCGGCCAGGTCGCGGCGGGCGTGTGCGTGCCGGCCAACTTCAACGCGGAGGGCCAGGTGGTCATCAGCGGCGACAGGGAGGGCGTGGAGGAGGGGATGGCCCTCGCCAGGGAGGCGGGCGCCAGGCGGGTGCTCGAGCTCAACGTGTCGGGCGCCTTCCACTCCCCCCTCATGGAGCCGGCCGCCGACGGGCTGCGCGAGAAGCTGGCCGCGGTCGCGTTCCACGACCCGCGTGTGCCGGTCGTCTCCAACGTGACGGCCGAGGCGGTGCGGAGCGGGGAGGAGGCGCGGCGTTTGCTGGTGGAGCAGCTCACGTCGCCCGTGCTCTGGTCCTCGTCCGTGGCGACCATGCTGCGCGAGGGCGCCGACCGATTCGTCGAGCTCGGCCCCGGCGGCGAGCTGTGCGGGCTCAACAAGCGCAACGCCCGGGGCCTTCCGTGCGCGTCGCTGGGCACGCCCGCCGACATCGAGGCACTGGAGACGCCGGCATGAGCGAGTCGGACGACGCGGCCGTCCACCGGGCGCCCGCCGGGTGGAACGAGCTGGACGGGCGGGTGGCGCTGGTCACCGGAGGCTCGCGGGGGATCGGACTCGCCGTGGCCGAGGCGCTCGCCGCGGCGGGCGCCCGCGTCGCGGTGGTGGGCCGGGACGTGGAACGGGCTTCCGCGGCTGCCGCCGGCCTGTCCGGAAACGGGCACGCCGGCTTCGCGTGTGACGTGGGCGACCCGGGGCAGGTGGCGTCGGCCGTCGAAGCGGTCCAGGACGCCCTCGGACCCGTGGACGTCCTGGTGAACAACGCCGGCATCGCCCGCGACAACATCCTCCTGCGCCTCAAGGACGAGGACTGGGACGACGTGATGGCCGTCAACCTGCGGGGCGCGTTCGCCATGACTCGGGCGGTGGCGCGTGGAATGATGAAGCGGCGCGACGGCGTCATCCTGAACGTCTCGTCCGTGGTGGGGTTGATGGGCAACGCAGGTCAGGCCAACTACGCCGCCTCGAAGGCGGGGCTGGTGGGCTTCACCAAGTCCGTGGCCCGCGAGCTGGCCTCGCGAAACGTGCGCTGCAACGCCGTGGCGCCGGGCTACATCCGCACCGACATGACGGCGGAGCTGGGGGAGAAGGCGACCTCCGAGCTCCAGGCCAGGATCCCCATGGGGCGCCTGGGCGAGCCCGGCGACATCGCGGGCGTGGTGCGATTTCTCGCGGGCCCGTGGGCTCGCTACATTACCGGCCAGGTCGTCACGGTCGACGGCGGCATGGTGATGTGAGGTCGGCCTCCGGGCACGGCCGGATCCTATACTCGAACGCTGGAAAAGGGACCGAGACAATGGCGGAAAACACCGAGGGGCGGGTGAGGGAGATCATCATCAACGAGCTGGGCGTGGAGCCGGAGAAGGTTACCGACGACGCCTCCTTCGTCGAGGACCTGGGCGCCGATTCGCTGGACACGGTCGAGCTGGTGATGGCGTTCGAGGAGGAGTTCGGGATCGACATCCCCGACGAGGATGCCGAGCAGATGCGCACCGTCGGTGACGCCATCCGGTATCTCCGCAAGCACGAGAGCCAGGGCTGATCCCGCTGCGGTGCGGGAGAAGGACGTGGCCATGACGGAGCGAGACGGAGGACGCCGGAGGGTCGTCATCACCGGCATGGGGGTGGTGAGCCCCCTCGGCAACGACGTGGAGACCACGTGGCGCGCCCTGCTCGAAGGGAAGAGCGGCGGCGGCCCCATCACGTTGTTCGAGGCGACCGAGGACTACGCCACGCGCATCGCGTGCGAGGTGAAGGGCTTCGACCCGTCGGGCTTCCTGGACGCAAAGGAGATACGGCGCTACGACCGGTTCGCCCAGTTCGCCCTGGGCGTGGCCGAGGAGGCCATGCGCTCGGCGGGCCTGGAGGGGGTGCCGGAAGGGCTCGAGCCCCACCGTTTCGGCGTCATCTTCGGAAGCGGAATCGGAGGGATGGCGACCTTCGAGGAGCAGTGCAGGACGCTCATCACGAAGGGACCCAACCGGGTGAGCCCGTTCTTCATTCCCATGTTCATCCCGGACATCGCGGCAGGCCTGATCTCCATCCGCTTCGGTGCCCAGGGTCCCAACTATGCCACGGTCTCCGCGTGCGCCTCCAGCGCGCACGCCATCGGCGACGCCTTCCGCTCCATCGAGCGGGGAGACTCCGACCTCATGATCGCAGGGGGCACGGAGGCCAGCGTGGCTCCCCTCGCCATCGCGGGCTTCGCCGCCATGAAGGCGATGAGCACGCGCAACGACGAGCCCGAAACGGCCAGCCGACCCTTCGACGCGACGCGAGACGGCTTCGTCATCGGCGAGGGTGCCGGGGCTCTCGTCCTGGAGTCGCTCGAGCACGCGCGCGAGCGTGGGGCGGAGATCGTGGCCGAGGTGACGGGCTACGGCCTCTCGGGCGACGCGTACCACATCACGTCGCCGGCACCGGAGGGCGCGGGCGCCCAGCACGCCATGCGCATGGCGCTATCGGACGCGCGCACGCGGCCAGAGGGCGTGGCCTACATCAACGCCCATGGCACCTCGACGCCGATGAACGACACCAACGAGACGGCTGCCGTGAAGGCCGTCTTCGGCGACGCGGCCCGGGACCTGGTCATGGGTTCGACCAAGTCCATGACGGGGCACCTCCTGGGCGCCGCGGGAGGCCTGGAGGCGGTGATCTCCGCCCTGGTGTGCCGGGAGGGTACGATCCCTCCCACCATCAACTACTCGGAGCCGGACCCCACCTGCGATCTGGACTACGCCACGGACGGCGTGGTGGAGCGCGACGTGCGCGTCGCGGTCTCCAACTCCTTCGGCTTCGGTGGCCACAACGTTTGCCTGGCCATCCAGAGGTGGGAGGGCGCGTGAAACCGGTACAGGGGGGCGTCGGGCGGCGGACGCGGCTTCCTGCGGCGGGCATGAGCCCGCCTCGGTCGCCTTGCCTTGCCCTCCTACCCCTGCACTCGGTTTGACGCGCCCCGGACCGGTGTGGCGAACTTGACGCGGCCCGGACCGGTGTGCCCGTCTTGACGCGCCCCGGACCATTCCAGACCGCCCGCGCATGAGGGTGGGGCACGGCTACGACTCCCACCGCTTCGACGACGCCCGCGAGATGGTCCTGGGCGGGGTGAACGTCCCGGACCACGCAGGCCTGAGCGGACACTCCGACGGGGACGCCGTCGCCCACGCCGTCATCGACGCGATCCTCGGCGCCGCCGGTGCCGGGAACGTGGGCAGTCACTTCCCCCCCGACGACGAGCGCTGGAGGGGCGCGGACTCCATGGACCTGCTGCGGCGGGCCATGACGCTGCTGGAGGGGCACAACGTCCAGGTCGTGAACGTGGACGTGACCGTGATCTGCGAGACGCCCCGCATCGGGCCGGTGGCCGGGGCGATGCGGGACCGGCTCGGCGAGGTGCTCGGCATCGGGCCGGGCTTCGTGTCGGTCAAGGGCAAGACGAACGAGGGGATGGGCTGGATCGGCGCCGGGGAGGGCATCGCCGTCCATGCGGTGGCCCTGGTGGACCGGATGCGGGAGCCCTACGGGGGGACGGGGGGGACGGGCGGCGCCGGCGGGGGTGCGCTGCCCCTCTGACCCTGGATCCGCCATGTCCTTCCAGAGCATCCTGGCCTTCCTGCAGGGCCTCCACCCGGCGGTGCTCTACGTCGTCCTGGGCGTCGGCGCAGGGATCGAGAACGTGGTGCCTCCGGTTCCGGCCGACACGTTCGTCCTCCTCGGCGGATTCCTCACGGCCGGCGGCCGCGTGGGGCCCGTCGGCGTCTTCCTCGCCACATGGGGGTGCAACGTGGCGTCGGCGCTGGCGGTGTACGGCGTGGGCCGCCGCTACGGGCGCGCGTTCTTCTCCGAGGGGTGGGGCCGCCACCTGCTGACGCCGCATCAGCTCGGTCGGATGCAGGGCTTCTACGCGCGCTGGGGCATCCTGGCCATCTTCTTCACCCGCTTCCTGCCCGGCTTCCGCGCCGTGGTGCCCGCGTTCGCCGGGGTGAGCCGTCTCCCGTTCCTGCCGGTGGCCATTCCCCTGACCGTCGCGTCGGCGCTGTGGTACGGTGCCCTGGTCTGGCTGGGCGCCACCGCCGGGCGCAACCTGGACAGGATCCTGGGCTGGATCGGCGACGCCAACCTGGCGCTCCTCGTGGTGGCCGGGATCATCGCGGTGGCCGTCGGCGTGTGGTGGTACCGCACCCGGCACACCGTCGAGCCGTGAGCGGGGACGCTCCCTCCGCGTTCCGCGTGGAGCCGTTCGTCGACTACCTGGCGTTCGAGCGCGGGCTGGCGGAGAGGACGGTGAAGGCGTACCGCCGGGACCTGCGCTCGCTCGTGGAGTTCCTGGTGGACGCGGGCGTGGGTCGGCCGGGAGACGTGCGCCACACGCACCTGCGCGACTGGGTCTTCTACCTCAAGGACCGGGGCCTGAAGCCCACTTCGATCCGCCGGTCCCAGTCGGCGGTGCGCACCTACTTCGCCTTCCTGCTGGGCGAGGGGGTGGTGGACGACGATCCCACCGAGCGCATGGAGTCGCCGCGAACGTGGCGCAGGCTTCCCGACGTCCTCTCGTCCGAGGAGGTCGAACGGCTGGTGGAGGCCCCCGACCCTTCGAAGGACCTCCACTGGCGGGACCGGGCGATCCTGGAGTTCCTGTACGCGTCCGGCGTGCGGGTGTCGGAGCTCGTCGAGCTGCCGCTGACGGCGCTCGACCTGGACGAAGGGCTCTGCCTCGTGTTCGGAAAGGGGTCCAAGGAGCGCCTGGTGCCGGTGGGAGGGCCGGCCCGCCGCGCCCTCGAGCGCTACCTGCGCGACGTGCGGCCGCGCCTGGACCGGGGCAAGGGAGCTGGAAGGGTCTTCCTGAACGCCCGCGGACAGCCTCTGAGCCGGATGGGGATCTTCAACCTGGTCCGGGAGGCGGCCCGGCGCGCCGGCATCGAGCGGCGGGTCTCGCCCCATACGCTGCGGCACACCTTCGCCACCCACCTGCTCGAGGGCGGGGCCGACCTGGCCGCG
>JAHWKH010000125.1 GCA_019347995.1 Gemmatimonadota bacterium
CGGCCCCAGCGGGCGCGGCCGATGGCGCGGACCGCGCGTCGCCGCGCTGCGCGCCGCCTCCCGCGGGGTGGGCTCCTCGCCGTCCGCCCAGGCGACGGCGCCCAGCCCGCGGCGGCGCACACCCTCCTCCAGCGAGGGGTCGAACAGGTCGCAGACGTCGTCGACGAAGAACGAGCGCACGGCCGGCTCGCCGTCGTCGCTCCCGGTATGCCACGCCAGCACGAGGCGCTCCTCGGGCCGGGAGGCCAGCGCGTAGAAGAGGTAGCGCTCGGCGCCCAGCGCCTCCTCCGCGCAGCGCGGGAGCACCAGGCCGGCGTGCCGGGCCAGCTCTCGGCGCGCCTCGTCGGAGAGGAAGGGCTCGGGGCGCGGCGCCGGAGGAAAGGCGCCCTCCTGCAACCCGAAGGCCACCAGCACGCGCACCCGCCGCGCGCGCACGGCCAGCGGGTCGCTGACCGCGACGGCGCGGGCCAGCGCGCGGAACTCCTTCACCTGCAGGTCGGGCGGGGGAGTGCCGGGCGCGCCCCACTTGCGCAGGTAGAGGTCGTCCGCCACCTCGGCCACCAGGTCGCCCATGGGCGTCTCCTCACAGCGGCAGGTGCTCTCGTCGCCGGTGATGTCCTCGGCGACAGAGCCCACCACCCGGCTGGCCAGGGGAGCGGCGATCGCGTCCCACTTCTCGATGATCTTCGTCTGCGCCGGGTCGGCCTCGTCGCGCGTCACCAGGTGGTTCTTGGTGATGATTCCCACCGGGTGCCGGAAGTCGGCCAGGACCTCGAGGATGCCGCGGGTGATCCGGAAGCGCCGCTCCGCGGGCTGATACGGGTCGGTGGCCCCCGACATCATCAGGGGCTTCGGCTCCCAGCGGGGCGACGCCAGCCGCTTCCTCAGCAGCGCCGGCGCGTCCTCCTTGACCACGATCTTCGTCTCGAAGTCGAGGCCGGCGGAGAAGCCGAGGTATTCGTGGTAGGGGCGGGCGAAGCAGTACACGCACCCGTGCTCGCACCCCCTGTACGCGTTGATCCCCACGTCGAACCCCACGTCGGGGCTGTCGTTCGTGCTGATGACGTCCTTGCTGGCGTCGCGGTAGAACGTCGTCCGGGGAGAAGGGTCCTCGGCATCGACCCAGTCCTCCCGCTCCACCGCCAGGGTGTCGAAGCGGTTGGGCGGATTGTGGGAGGCGCCGCGGCCGTGGATGGGGAGGGAGGGGCCCATGAGGGACGTTCGGGTTGTCTTCGGTTCGTCCTCCAAGCTAGCCCCCTGGCCCCGAGGGCTCAATGCCTGGATGCACCGAGGCCCCGCCGGCGGCTGCCGGACGGGGCCTCGTCCCACCGCATGGCGGTGAGGTGCCTTTCGGGTGCCTCGCGCTCAGACCAGCTCGATCTCGTAGCCCACACGCCAGAGGGGCATGTTCTCGGGATCGGGAGAGCCTTCGTCACCGGGCTGGTGGAAGCCCACCCAGCTCTCGGCTGGACCCGTGAACTCGCGCCGATAGTCGTCGAGCTGGTCGTTGGCGCTCAGCTGGTCGATCTCCTCGCCGAACAGCTCCACGACGAGGGAGTCGCCGGCCGGGCCCTCGAAGAGGACCTTGTCGATCTTGTCCACCTTGCTGAAGCGCGGGAGGTCGGAGATCTCCCAGTGTCCCTCTTCCGGGAACTGGGCCTCCGAGACCTGATCACCGCTCGTCACCCGTGAGCGGAAGCGGAACTCCCCGTGCTCCTTGAAAAAGGGCTCCAGCTTGTCCTTGATCTGGACCCAACGGATGATGACGCGGATCCGCTTCCCGGCGTTCTGCCCCATGAGCGCTCCTGTAGGTGGGGTTCTGGGCGGCATGATGAATAGGTCGGCGGCACGTGGCGGGTCAAGTGGTGGCGGGCCTCCCGAAGGGCTTCGCCGCGCTTGTCTCCCGGAGGCGGCTCGGATTAGCTTTCAGTCCGGAGGGGACGGCGCGACGCGTCACCTCCGCGGGTCGGGGCCCGGAGCCCCCGCCCGCCGGCTCGCCCGGCCTCCCGGCCGGGGGCTGCGTAGGGGAGAGCACCGTCCGAGCCGGCGCTAGCGTGTGTCGATCCTCCTCCACGCGAGGGACGGGGCCACATCGGCGTCCCGGCCGAGGGAGCCGCACCGGCGGGTTCGGAGTGGTTTCCTCTCCCACGGGAGAGAGGTCGGCGAGGGGCCGATCCATGCAGTTCCGCTTCCGTTATCTGCGACCGGATGGACGAGAGGTCCAGGTCGAGACCATCGACGACCTGAGGGACCTCCTCCGAAACGGGGACGTCGCCCACGACACGCTCCTGTACGACGCCCTCACCTCCGAATGGGCGCCCCTGCGCGCCCACGCGGTGACCCGTCTCCTGGAGGATGTCGGGGACGTGCCTCCGCCGGATGCCCCGCCTCCGGAGGCCGCCGACGAGGAGCCGTCGGTCGCCGACGCGCCGGCTTCCGCGACGGACCTCGACGAGTTGGCGCTCGACCTGGACCCCGCGCTGGACGAGGCCTCCACGTCCAGGACGGAGGACACCGTCCGCGACCTGCTCCGTGAGCGGAAGCGTGAGGGGGAGTCCGCCTCCACCGACCGCAGCGCCTTCACCACCGCTGGTGAATGGGGGATGGTCGTGGACGCGGGGTTGGACGAGCCGGATTCCCCAGCGTCGGGGGAGACGCCGGATCGGCCTGCCCGTCGTACCGGTGTTCAGGGCGGCGGCGTCCCTCCCCGGGGGCCGACGGCTTCGGAGCCGTCTCGCCCCGTGGCCGAGGAGACCCCGCCTCCCCTACGGAGCCGCCCGCAGGTCCCCCTTACGTCTCCGGGCCGCTCCCGCCGCTGGCGAAGCGCTCCCGCGCTCATCGCGGTGGGCAGCGCCGGGCTCCTCGGCATGCTCGTCTACGCGGTGGCATGGAGCGACGACCGTCCCGACCCACCGGCCGACGTCGCGTCCCCCGTTCCGGTGGCACCGCGGCCGCTCCCCGACGCGACCCCGGCCGTCTCGGTGGTGGGAGGGTCCGAGGCGGTGGCGCTGGGAGACATGGTCGAGGCGCTGGACAGCCTCCGCCGGGCCCGGGGCCTCGGCGACGTGCCGGGCGACTGGCTTGAGGGCATCTACCTCTCGAACGCGAGCCGCTACCCCGAGGTGCGCGGCTACTGGGAGCGCTACGCCCGGTTCGTGGACGACGTCCGCCAGCGCGACACGGCGCTCTTCCGACAGAGCTTCGTGCGGCGTCTCGAAGGTGAGGGCGCCGGCACCGCCGTCGTATCCATGCGCCTCGCCCGGGCGATCCGCCTCTTCGAGGGGAGCCAGCCCGCCCGCGACACCGTGTACGACGCCATGGCGCAGCTTGCCGGGGCGTCCCTCGACCTCCACGACCTCCTGGTGGAGCGGGAAGCCGACATCGAGTACGATCCGGTCCTGCCCGACCGGGTCTCGCGAGACCCGGTGGTGGAGGCGGTCACCGACGACCCGCTCCTGCGCGACCGCATCTGGGTGGAGCTGGACCGGATCTTCCACAGCCTCTCGGTCCTGAGCGGCGGCGACGTGGGGACACGCGACGCGCTGGGCGAGGGGTCCCTGGACGGCATCCGGGCGCCCGGCGGGTCCTGAGGAGAAGGGCTCCCGGGCTCCTAGAACCGCCACTCGAGGCCGAGGACGGGAAGCATGGAGAGCTCGGCCAGCGGCCGCACCTCCGCATCCCGCCACGGCTCGAAGTACCAGAAGAGGGCGTCGCGCCGGTCCAGGGCGTTGAGGACGCGGACGTACGGGCGGATGCTGATGTCCCGGCCGCTCCAGCGCGTGGTCCACAGGGCGTCGACCTCGGCATCGAGCCTCAGGAAGCCTTCCGCCGGCCCTCCCAGCGCCGGCTCCCCTGACACGACCCGCTCGCCGCCGCCCGCCGACTCCAGTCCCGGTGACGCCTGGTCCTCGCTCCCCAGGGGGATCGACGTGTAGGGCAGGCCGTCCGAGAAGGAGAGACGCAGGTCGGCCCCCACGGGTCCGGCCAGGCGGCCGCTCAGCCCCGTGGAGAGGAGGTGCCGTCCGGTGAAGGCCGTGGTCGAGGCGTCCGGGCCGTCGTCGTCGGCCCAGAACCAGGCGAGCGAGTAGCCCAGCCACGCCGTCACGTCGTCGCCCTGGCGGACCACGCGGACGTCCATGCCGGAGGAGGTGAGGCTTCCCCGGCCGCCGCTCACGCCGTCGAAGGCCTTCACGAAACCCTCCAGGCCCAGCCGCACCGTGGGAGCCAGGACCTGGTCCAGCGAGAGCACCATGTGATCGGCGCTGGCCACGGGCATGAGCGCCGAGCCCTGCTGGACGTCCACGGCTCCCTCGGCCATGTCGGCCACGGCCCGCTCCACCTGCGTATCCGACGTGCGGGTGTACTGGTGGTAGCGGCCGGCCGCCAAGGTGAGGACGGCCTGGGGCCCTAGGGTCCACGCGAGGGAGGCGCGGGGCGCGAGGCGGAGCCCTCCTTCGGAGGAGAAGCGGTCGGCCCGCACCCCGGCCCGCAGGGCAACTCCCGGCGCCAGCGGGCGACTGGCGTCCAGGTAGGCGCCCACCACCGTCCCGGCGCCCGACGCGCCGCTGGTGATCGTCGCGGCGTCGGTCACGCGTCGGGCGTCGTACTCCAGGTCCACGCGATCCGCCGCCACGCCGATCCGCAGCCGCCCCTCACCCAGCCTCCGCGCGGCATCCGCCGTCACACGGACCCGGTCGGTCTGGCTCCGGGCCAGGATCAGACGGGAGGCGGCGTCGCCGTCGGGATCGGGCCGGATGGGCAGGGACGCGTCGTAGCGGCTCGCCGCCGCCGTCATGTCCACGTCGGTGGCGCCCAGCCGTCCTTCCCACGTCGCCGACAGCGCGCGGTTGCCCCAGCGCGCCGCGTCCGGGAGCTCGGCGCCCAGCGAGCGCAGCGTCAGCCCCTCGCGGCCCGGGAAGTCGAGGAACACCGACTCGTCGTTGACGAATCCCGTCACGGACAGACGATGGCCCTGCGCCGGAGAGGCCTCCCAGCGCGCCAGCGCGTCGCCGTAGCCGTAGGGCGAGCCGGCGCCGCCGAAGAGCGGGCCCTCCAGGCGGTGGAGCCAACGTCCGGACAGCAGCAGGCCGCCCAGCCCCGGCAACGGTCCCTCGACGCTGGCGCGGGCGCTCAGGAGGTCCACGGCACCCGAGGCGTGCAGCCCGTCGGCGCGGGGGGAGCGGGTATGCAGATCCAGGATGTAGGAGAGCCCCCCGTCGTAGCGGGCGGGGGCGCCGCCCACGTGGAGGGTGGCGCTGCCGAAGGAGGCGGGATCGAGGCTCTCCAGCAGCCCCCCCAGGTGGAAGGGCGTGTAGACCGGCGCGCCGTCCAGGAGGACGAGCTTCAAGTCGGCGGTGGAGCCCCTCATGAGGAGCACGTCGCGCGGGTTCGATGGATCGCCCGGCACGCCCTGGGCCGCTTCGCCCACGCCGGATTCGGCCAGGCCGGGCGAGGCGCTGAGCGTGCGCAGCGCCACCTCCGTGACCTGGAGCGCCCGGTCCCGGGCGCCCGGACCCGCGCCCTCCGGATCGGCCACGACCACCGGAGAGCCGGTCACCAGGAGCGCGGGCAGCTCCACGGGGGCCCGCAGCAGATCCAGGTCGACGTCCACCCGGCCGCCGGAGGGCACCAGCACCTCCACCTCGAGGGGGGCGTGGCCCACGTGGATGGCCCGGAGCCTGTGGAAGCCCGGCGCCAGACCCTGCAGCAGGTAGCGGCCGGTGGCGTCCGCCACGGAGGTGCGGCCCGCGGGACCCACCACTTCCACCAGGGCGTAGGGCAGCGGGGCGCCACCGCCGTCGCCACCACCCCCACGCACCACGCCCCCGATCTGTCCGGGCGCCGCGGCCGGCTGCGCCTGGAAGAGGAGGAGGGCCAGAAGGGCGGTGGGTGCGTTCACGGTCTCGGCGGGGAGGGGGTGGCGGTCAACGGACGCGGAAGAGGGCGCGCTCGTCGTCGCGCTCCACCAGGGGTCCCGGCGTGCGCAGGCCCGAGACGTCGCTCTCCACCCAGACGCGTCCCCCCACGGATACGATGGCCACCACGTTCCGTGGCAGCTCGACGCGCACGGGGCCGCGCTGCGTTCCCACCTCCAGGAGGCCGTCTCCGCTCCGGAAGCGCGCGCCGTCGGGGGCGTAGACGCCCGCCGTGGCGGCGCCGGAGATCCGCGTGACGAGCACCTCGGCGCCGGCGGGCAGCCCGTCCAGGACGATGCGCAGGCGTCCCTCCGCCGGGGCGATCCGCACTCCCACCTCGTCCGACTGCGCCTGGATCGCGGCGGGAGCCGCTTCGGCGCCCTCCGGCGCGGCGCCCTCACCGTCGTCGGCGATCCAGCTCCGCAGCGGCGATCCCGGCAGCGCGGCCGCGGCCGCGCCTCCCGCCAGCAGCAGGGCGATCGCCGCCGCCCGGGGCAGGGCTTCCGCGGGGATCCCCAGCCAGCGCCGCGACGGCGCCCTTCGTGCCCGCTCCGGGCTTCCGTCCGCGCCTCCGTCCGCGCCGCGTCCGCGTAGGGGCGCGTGTGCGCCCATGCCTCCGGCCCCGGCGACGCCGCGGCGCTCGGCTTCGAGCAATACCCGCTGACGCACCCGTGCCGCCGGCGGCGTCGCATCGAGGGCGGCCAGGGCGCTCGCCACGTTCGCCGCACGGGAAGACATCGCCTGGAGGCGCCGTCCGCACTCCGCACAACCGTCCACGTGGGCGCCGGTCTCCCGTGCCTCGTCCTGGGCCAGCTCGTCGTCCATCAGGGCCTGGAGCCGCCCCTCGTCCGGATGCTTCATGGGTCTCCCGTCGAATGCACCACCGTCTCGAAGCGCCGCTGCGCCCGCGCCAGGAGCGTGCCGATGGAGGAGGCCTTCACCCCCACCGCGTCGGCCATCTCCTGATAGCTGAAGCCCTCCTCGCGCATGAGGAGGAGCTCCCGGTCGCGGCCGTCCAGAGCGTCCAGCGCCCCCCGGACCCGGGCCACCGTCTCCGCCTGCTCCACCTCCCCCAGGGGATCGGGAGCCGCCGACGGCGTCACCGGGTTCCTCGTCCCGCCGCGCGACCCGGGGGCGCTGGCGACGCGCTTGCACCACCTGCTCGCCGATCCCGCCCTGCGCGAGCGTAGGGGGGGGGCGGCGCGCGACCGTATCGCGCGCGCGTTCACCTGGGACACGGTGGTCGAGCGGACCGCCGCGTTGTACGGGGAGTTGCTGGCGGGGCGCGAACACCGGGCCATCGCGTCGGCGGGCTG
>JAHWKH010000126.1 GCA_019347995.1 Gemmatimonadota bacterium
CCAGACCGCGTTCCTCGGTGAACCGATCGATCTGCGAGGAGAACGGGAGCAGCTTCGCGCCCGCCGCCAGCGGGGTGCGGCCCGCTTCGACCCGTTCCCCGACGGCCACCTCGGGCCCGACGAGGTGGACGAGCTTCACGGCGAGATCCGGTCGGGCGTCCGGGGCGATCCGGATGATGTGGTCCTCGTGCCGTCCGTACAGCATGTAGCGGTCGACGCTCAGGACGGTCCCGGTGACCGGGCTGACCACCGGCTCCCCTTCGGGCACCGCGACGTCGAGCGCGGTCGTGGCCTCCGCGGGGCGGCCGCGGCTGGGCAGGACGATCAGGTCCGGGGCGTCGTCGCTGGGGACCGCTCCCACCGGTTGGGGCTTCGGCCGGTCCGCGTTGTGATCTTCGAGCACGTACGCCGGCGTCAGGGACAGGGGTCCGGGACCTGCTGCCTCGTGGAACCCGAGCACCGTCGCGGCCGGGGCGGGGCTCACCAGTTCCACGCCCTCCAGCACGGCGCTCGTGGCGTCGGCCGAGGCGATGCGGTACGCCCGCACGAATCCGTAGAAGACGATGCCCAGCCCCGCCACCGTGATCAGGTAGGCCGGTGCCCAGCGCATGTTGATGCCGAACAGGAGCATCTCCTCGGCCACCATCGCCAGGAGCTCCGGGCCGCCCCAGGCGACGAGAGCGCCCACCGGCACCAGCCCGGCGGCCTTCCATCCCGCCATGCGCCAGAGCCCGTACGTCACCAGGCCCATGGCCGCCACGAAGATCACCGGCTGCGAGTAGATCCAGGGGAGCCCGATGCCGACGGTGCCCAGGAGGCCGGCCAGCGCCCCCGTCACCATGCAGCACGTGCACCCGGCGGCGACGGCCATGCCGGCCGCGGCCATGCCGCCGCCCTTCTTCGGGGGCGGGAACGCGGTGAGGAAGGCCAGGGCGATCACCGCGGCCGCCGCGAAGTAGAGGCCGAATCCGGCCAGATGGACCGGCGGATGGGGGAACCCGGTCGACGTCATCACCGACGGCGGGGCGAGCGCGGCGGCCGCCGTGAGCAGCGCGATCCCTCCCAGGGCCATGAGCCCCGGCCGGCGGCCTCGCTGCCACAGCCCCCACACCAGGAGCGACGCGCCGGCGCCCACGAAGAACGGGTGGACGGCAGGGTTGGCCGCGTCCACGCCCGCCACGCCGAGGAGCGCGACGGTACCGGTGGCGGCCCCGCAGGAGCACGCTGCGATCATGCTGGCGCCCGCCAGCGAGGGACCCGTCGCGTTCTGCGTCCCGCTCATGCCGTCACCTCCTGTCCTGGGGACGTCGTGTCTCCGCGCAGCAGCGCCGCCGCGGCCGCCTCGACCGCCCGGACCGCCGGGGCGTCGGGGGCGTAGTCCACGGGCGGGACCCCTGCCCGCTCCGCGGCCAGCAGCGTCTCGTCGAACGGCACCTCGCCCAGCAGCTCCAGGGAGTGCCGCTCGCAGTACTCCCGGAGGGCCTCGCGGTCCTCTTCCGTCCTCACCTTGTTGGCCAGGGCCACCACCCGTCCGATGCCGAGCTCGTGGGCGAGCTCGACGACCCGGCGGCCGGTCTCCAGGGCCCGATAGTAGGGCTCGAGGACCGCCACCGCCGTATCCACGTGGCGGCCGGTGCCCCGGCTCAGGTGCTCCAGCCCCGCTTCCATGTCCAGCAGGACGTCGCCGCCGTCCCGGGCGCCGACGAGCTCACCGACGAAGCCGCGCACGGCGGCATGGGCGGAGCACATTCACCCGGCCCCGCCGTGGCCGACACGCTCCATCACCACCAGGCGCACCCCGTCGGGACCGAGGGCCGCGTGCTCCTCCAGGACGGCGTCCAGCGGGCGCGTCAGCACCAGGCGCCGCGTGCCGTCCGGGTCCTCGACACGCTCGAGCAGGCTGCGGCTCAGGGCCGGCACGCCGCTCTCGCCCCCGTCGAAGCCGAGGATGGAGGCGAGGTTCGGATTGCTGTCGGCGTCCACGGCCAGGACGCTCCGGCCGCGGCGGGCCAGCGCCCGGCACAGGATGCCCGAGATCGTCGTCTTTCCGGTGCCGCCCTTTCCCGCGATGGCTACCCGCATGTCGTCGAATCTCCCGGATTGGCGTCTCTACGAGTTACGGCTTCGATCCCGGCGGAGAAAGGGGAAGCCTCACGGTGAACGTGGTGCCCACTCCGACCTCGCTCTCCACGTCGATCCTCCCGCCCAGGAGGCTCACCAGCTCGCGGCTGACGCTGAGGCCGAGGCCCGTGCCTTCCCTGACACGGTTCCTGTCCCCGGTAACCTGCCAGTACGGCTCGAAGATCCTCTGCAGGTCGGAGGCCTCGATCCCGATGCCGGTATCCTCCACCGCCACCTCCGCCCATCCCGCGTCCACGCTCCAGCGCACCTCGATGCTCCCCGCCTCGGTGAACTTGACCGCGTTGGAGAGGAGGTTGATGAGGACCTGCCGGAGCTTGTTCGGGTCCGTCTCGACGACGCTGCCGCCGTCGGCTCCCTGCACGCCCAGCTCGAGGCCGGCCTTGCGGGCCTGGGGCTCCAGCATCTTCACCACGTCGCCGATCAGCTCGTCCAGGGCCACACGCTCGGTCGCGATCTCCTCCTTGCCGGCTTCCAGGCGGCTGTAGGTCAGGATGCCCTCGATGAGGTGGAGCAGGTGGTGGGCGCTGGCCTTGACCCGCCCGAGCTGCGCCCGCTGCTCGTCGGCGAGGTCGCCGGACACGCCGATGTCCAGCAGGTCCACGTAGCCGAGGATGGCGTTGAGGGGCGTGCGCAGCTCGTGGGACATCACGCCGAGGAACTCGGATTTGGCGCGGCTCGCCACCACGGCGCTCGAGTAGAGGCGGGCGTTGTCCGCTGCGGTGGCGCCCCGGTGGGCGAGCTCGCGGGCGAGGGCGAGGTCGGCGGGGCCGTAGCCTGGCCGGCCTTCTCCCACCGCCAGCGTCACCACGCCCATGGGCTCGCCCCGGGCGATCAGGGGGACGACCATGGCGGAGCGGGTGCCCATCCGCTCCAGGAGCTCGGCCTCGGCAGGGCTCCGGGCGCGGGAGCGGATCTCGGAGGGGTCGACGTGCGCGATGAGGCGTGCTTCGCCCGACTCGATGACGGGCCCCGCCTCCAGCACGTCCCCGCCGGGGCCTCCCTGCCTCAGGGCCTCCGCCGCGTCGGTGAGGGCCGGGTCCCGGTGCACCACCACCCGCCGCTGGATCTCCTGGTGGCCCTCGCGCTCCTCCTCCTGGACGACGTCCACCGCCACCCAGTCGGCGAGGATCGGGATCGCGAGACGGGCGACGGTGCCGAGGATATGGTCGAAGTCCAGCAGCGAGGCGAGCGCCCCGCTCGCGTCCGAAAGGAAGGCCGTCCGTGCCTGGGCGTCTTCGGCCGTGCGGCGCGCCTCTTCCGCCTCTGCCGTCCGCTCCTCCAGCTTCCCGACCGTGGAGCGCAGCTCACCCGCCGTCTCCTCCAGCGCCCGTTGGCTCCGCATCCGCTCGGTGAGGTCCCGCGTGATGTCCACGAACCCCCTCACCTCGCCGGTCTCGTCGCGGATGACCGTGACGGTCTCGCTGGCCCAGATGCGGGCGCCGTCCCGCCCGATCCGCCATCCCTCGTCGCGCGCCTCCCCCTTCTCCAGCGCCTCCTCCAGAAGCCGGAGGTGCAGGTCGGCCGCGCGATCCTCCTCGGTGAGGAAGAGGGAGAGCCGCTCTCCCGGAAGCTTGTCCCGGTCGGAGCCGAGGATGGCCTCGGCGCCCTGGTTGGCGCTGGTGATGCGGCCTTCGCGGTCCAGGAGGAAGATGGCGTAGTCCTGGACGCTCTCGACGACCAGGCGGAAGCGCTCCTCGCTGCGCGTCAGCTCCTGGAGCGCCCGCTGCACGGCCGTCTCCTCCCGCTCCTGGAGCCGTCCCAGCATATCGAGGAACTCCTCGTGCTTCATCCGCAGAGCGTCGCTCAGCTCCTGTCTGCGGAATCGGAGCCGCGCCTGCTGCCCGCGCAGCTCGCGGTTCTCCCGCGCCAGCCGCTCGATCTCCGCCCGGGCCTCGTCCAGGTCCGACGCGGGCCCCGCCGGCTCCTCCCGTGCGAGGGCACCCCGCGACGGGCCGCGTTCCCGCGCCCCGTTGCTCATGGCGCCTCCATCGAGAAGGGCCGTGCGACCTCCCGGCGGACGCGCTCCATCGCTTCCTCGAGCCGCCCTGCGACGACGGGCGAGAGCCCGCGGCCCCAGCCGTCGTCCACCGGCTCCACTTCCACCACGACCACGTCGGGGGGTAGCGCCCCGTAGTGGCGCGCCATGACCATCAGGTTGTCCACGCACACGAGCCCCATGGCGCCGTCAGCGATGCGCGCCTGGACCTCGGCCGGACCGGGCAGGCCGAGCGGCGGCGTGCGGCGGTGGAGCGTGCCGGGCGGGCGCCCGCGCTCGCTGGCGGAGAGGAAGACGGCGCGGCGGAGGTGGGGCAGGGCCTGGAGCCGCTGGAATGCCGGGACGGTGCCGTAGCTCCAGTCCTCCAGCCGCACCCCCGGCCCCAGCCCCTCGTCCCGGAGGCGCCACAGCAGGAGCAGCCCGAATTCCAGGTCCTGGCGCCATGGTTGGCACACCGCTGCGACGACCGTAGGGGCCGCCGGGACCGCGGCATCAGCCGAGACTGCAGCCACAGCTCACCACCTCCCGGACCACGACCTCCATGCCGGTGTCCATGTGGACCGCGCAGGGCATGCACGGGTCGAAGCTTCGTACCGCCCTCATGAGGTCGAGCCCCATGAAGCCGTCGCCGTCGCCGGAGATCTCCTCGAGGATCGGCGTGTTGAGAGCGGCTTCCTCGTAGGGGCCCGGATTGCCCCAGGGGTCGCGGGGAGACGCGTTGAAGGCGGAGGGCGTGACGATCTGGTAGTTGTCGACGACGCCGTCGTCCAGGGTGACCCAGTGGCCGAGAGCCCCCCGCGCCGCCTCCCAGAAGCCCGCACCAATGCCCTGCTCGGGCACCGGGTGCGGCGCCCACACCCTGCGCTCCCCCTTCCGGTAGCGCTCGATGCTGCGGCGCACGTCGAGCTGGAGCTGGAGCCAGGTGACCCCCAGGTGATAGGCGCGGGCGCGGTTGCGCTCGAGGGCGTTGAGCCGGTCGGGGATGCGCCACTCGAACGGCAGCTCCCCGTGGCTCTCGCTCGCGGGGAGCGTGAACCGGATCGAGGCGCCGGTGCCCTCCAGGCGGCCCCCCCAGCGGTCCTCCACGCCGCCCAGCGCCAGCATCCAGTTGCGGGCGATGGGGCCCGCCTCCACCACCTCCCGGTCCCAGCGCGGCGCGGTGGACCACGTGTAGCGGCTCTTCCAGTCGCGGGCCTCCGGCCGCGGCACCGTGGTCTTGTTCCACGGGTGGAACGGGCTCAGAGGCCCCCCCGCGGGGTCGAGCGGCACCCCGTCGCCGCTCCACCGCTCGTAGAACGAGTGCTCCACGAACTCCTCGATCCCGAGGTTGATGGCGCGCAGCGAACGGGTGCGGAGCTCGCCGTCGATGATGACGCCGGGAGGTATCGTGCGTCCGGCGGACCAGGCGTCGAGGCGGGCGTAGCTCCCGTCGTAGAGGTCCACGTCGTCGTAGCGGCCGAAGCAGAGCAGGTTCTTCGGGCGCTCCCCGCAGCGGGCGTACTCGGGCCGCGCGTCCAGGTAGAACTCCACGAGGTCGTCGAAGACGAGGATCAGCTCCTTGACGAAGTCGAGCATCTCGTCGGCCAGGCGCTCCACGGTGCGGAAGCTCTCCTCCGTGAAGAGGACGTTGATCCCCCCGGGCACCATGGTGGTGGGGTGTGGATAATTGCCCACCATCGTCTCGACGATCTTCATGGCGATCCGCGTCCGGTCCAGCGCTTCCCGGTAGAGCTCCCCCGACAGTGGGTTCAGGGCCTGCATGATCTCCGCCACGGTGGATCGGCCGTGGACGCTCGCGTGCGGGGCGGGCGACGATTCCGCCCGCTTCCACATCGCGGGCTCGGCCCGCCGCACGGTCTGCTCGCTGTAGTCCGGGCCGGCCAGCAGGCACATGTGGAGTACGTGGTCGTACAGGAGCTCGCCCGCCTGGGCGATGTTGCGGGCCAGCACGCCCAGGGGAGGGGGCACAACCGGGAACGCCATGTCCAGCGCCATCGAAGACGTGGTGGAGTGGACGCCGCCGCACACGCCGCACACCCGGCTGGAGATGTCCATGGCCTCCCGCGGGTCGCGGCCCCTCAGGACGATCTCGTAGCCACGGAACGCCGCGGCGCTGGTGCGGGCGTCGTGGACGCGCCGCTCCTCGAGGTCCACGCGGGCCCGGAACTCCAGCGCGCCCGCGACCCGCGTGACCGGCGCGGCGAGGAACTCGGTCAGCCCGGGGCGATCGCTTTCCGGATCGGGCCGGACCGCGGGCGAGCGGGCGGCGTCCCAGCCCGCCTCGTCGAGCGTGGGATTGCCCTCGGCGTCGAAGCGGATGGGAAGCTGGTGGAAGCACATGTCATTCGGCCCACGTGACGAGTCCGCCCTTCCAGGGCTCCGGATAGACCCCCGTGGGACGGCCCATCTCGTCCAACCGGGGCGGATCGCCGCCCTCCACCACCCAGCGCAGCAGCCTCTCCAGCGTCGCCAGGAGGACGTGGGGCGGCGCGCAGCCGGGCAGGTTGACCACGGGCAGGCCACGGCGGCTGCGGAAGTCCGGCTCCAGCCACATGGAGGTTCCCGTAGCGCCGGCGGGGTTGGGCTCCAGGGAGTGGGGACCGCCCCATACCGCGCAGTCGCCCCACGCCACGACGAACTCGGCACCCGGCGCCAGGCGGTCCAGCCAGCGCCCGGTGGTCACCGGCCGGCCATCCTCCACGCCGAGCGACGCCAGGAACGTCTCCCCGGCGGCGGCATCCGCCGGCACCGACGACTCGTTGATCAGGCCCCAGGGGCCGCGGGCGCCACGGGAGACCTGGCGGAGCTCCTCCACGAACGCGGCCCCGCTCACGGGGGAGAGCAGGGGATGGAGGAGGTGCGTGGCTCCGCTGCGAGGCGGGAAGCCATCATGCGTGGCTCCCGGAAGGGCGGGGAGGGGCTGGAGAACGTCGGCTCCGACGACCCCGTCCTCACCGCAAAGGAGATCAAGGCCTGGCGTCAGCTGGAGAGGGAGTACGGACGGGTCAGCAAGAACGTCT
>JAHWKH010000127.1 GCA_019347995.1 Gemmatimonadota bacterium
TGCTTGCAGTCCTATTGGCACGCTGCCGCGGTCCCGACCGGATGGTATACGCCGCGCCCTTCGCTGCCGGCCTTGCGTGGGCACTTCACGCCGGTGTCGACTGGGATTGGGAGATGCCGGTGGTCACGCTCTGGTTTTTCGCGGCCGCAGGCATGGCCCTGGCATCGCGACTCCCTCAGCCGCCGCGCCGAGGCGCCATGCCACGGACGGCGCGGCTGCTCGTCGCGCTGGGCATCCTGGTCCTCGCAGTCGTGCCGGTGAGAATCCTTCTCTCGCAGGACGCCCTTGAGCAGAGCCGCGCGGCGTTCATGCGAGGCGACTGCCGCGCGGCCGTCGAGCATGCGCTGGATGCCAGCGCTGCTTTGACCGTCCGGCCGGAGCCTTTCGTAATCCTCGGCTACTGCGACGTGCGCCTCGGGATGCCGGACCTGGCCGTGCGCGCGATGGACGGCGCGGTGGCGCGCGACCCGGGCAACTGGGAGACGCACTACGGCCGTGCACTGGTCCTGGGCGCCGCCGGCAGGGATCCGCGTGCGGCGGCACGGCGCGGGAGGTGCCCCGCGCACCGGTCACGCCCGAGCCCGTGCGGGCCGATCTGCCGCCCGTGCCGGCGGTGGATGGCCCGCTGTCGCTGGACCTGGTCTATCCGCCGGAAGGCGGGACGGTCGCCGTGCGCGACTCCACGTTCGTGTTCGGCTCGACCGGGACGGGCGAGGCGGTGCTCAGCATCAACGGCGCGGGCGTGCCGGTCGCGCTCGGGGAAGACCGAGCCGAGCAGCGCCATGGCCGCCGGGGAGCGGGATGCGGGGAACGCCAGGGCCAGGGGCACCACCGCCGCGTACGACACGGCCGTCGCCCACGCGGCGCCCACCCCCCCGTGGCGGGGGATGAGCGCCAGGTTCAGACCCACGTTGAGGAACGCCGTCAGGCCCGCCGCCCATGCGCCGACCTGCGGGTGGCCCGTGCTGAAGAGCCGGTTGAGCAGCACCCCGTTGGCGAAGGCGGGGGGAACCGCCCACGCCAGCACGGTCAGGATCGGGACGGCGGCGGCGAACTCCTCGCCCAGGAGCAGGACCATCACGCCGCCCCCGTACAGCGCGATCGCCACCGCCATGGGCAACGACACCAGGGCCATGGCCCGGAAGCTCAGCTCCGTCGCCCTCCGCAGCCGGTCGGCCGACTCGGCCTCGAAGCGGGCCAGGAGGGGGAAGGCCGAGGCCATGAACACGACGGGGATCACGTAGGGGAACTCGATGAGCCGCGTCGCGGCGCCGTACAACCCCACGGCGCCCTCTCCCGACATGCGGTAGAGCATGAGGTGGTCGATCCTCAGGTACACCTGGATGAAGAGGCTCGCCACGGCCACCGGCCACGAGAGGCGGAGGAGGCCCATCCACCCCTGCCGGTCGAGGCGGGGCGAGACGTCGAGCCCGGAGCGGCGGCCCAGGACCCGTGAGACGGCGTAGATGACGGCGGCGGAGACCGGCTCGAGAAACACGAAGGCGGCCAGGGGCGCCCCCAGGGCGATGAGCCCGAGCTTGGTCAGGGTGAGGAGGATGGACCAGACGCCGAAGACGAGCTTGGGCAGGCCCATCCTCAGCTCCACCGAGTACCGCACCAGGAAGAGCGAGTGGAAGGAGAAGGGGAAGGAGGCCAGCGCCACGATGACGAGGATCGCGACCCGCGGCGTGGGACGCAGCAGCGGGAGGAGCAGGACGGCCAGGACGAGGCTGCCCACGGACAGCGCGAGGCGCAGGCCCAGGGCGCGGGATACGATCTCCGCGGCGCGCTCGGGCGCCCGTGCCACGTCCCGCTGGACGACGGTGTCGACGCCTACCGACGTGAGGATGATGAAGAAGGAGAGGTACGAGTAGATCGTGGTGAGGACGCCGTACTCGTCGCGGCCCAGGTGCTGGATCAGGAGGATGGCCACCACGGCGGCCAGGACGGTGTTGAGGCCGTAGCTCGCCGCCAGGACGGCCGTGTTGCCGGCGAAGCGCGACGCCCAGCGCAGACCGGTGGAGGCGCTCACGGCTCGGCCGAGCCCCTCAGGGCGCCCCACCACGCTCCCAGGAGGAGGCGCGCGTCGCGCCAGCGCGCCCGGTGGTAGTCCGACGGGCGCAGCGCGTCGAGCGTGCGGTGGACGAGCCATTCCGTGGCCAGCGCGACGCCCCGGGCCGCGTCGAACGCGGCGAGCGCCAGCGCCCCACGGTGCCGCCGGATCATGTAGCGATCTCCCTCCACCGCGCGGCGCGCACGCCACCCCGCCCGCTCAAGCGAGCTCGCCCCGCGCAGGTGGACGACCGTGACGAACGGGTCGAACACGACGCGCCAGCCGGCCTTCCGGACCCGCCAGCACCACTCCTGCTCCTCCCCGTACATGAAGATCGCCGGGTCGAAGCCGCCCGCGTCCTCCACCACCCCACGGCGCACGAGCAGGCACGCGCCCGTGAGCCAGTCCACGTCGCGGCGCCGGTCGTGGGGCCACGCGTCGCCGAGCAGCCGCTCCGGCCCCCCACGCGGGGCCAGCACGCGGTGGATCGGAGTCCGGCGCAGCAGCTCCGTGCGGCTCCCGGCGAAGCGGCGGGCGGAATACTCGAGTCGGCCCGCGGGGCTCTCGAGGCGAGGCCCCACCACCCCCACGTCGGCCTCCGCCTCCAGGGCGTCGACGAGGCGCCGTAGCCCGCCCGGCTCGGCGAAGCGAGCGTCGCTGTTCAGGAGCAGGAGGTGGCGTCCCGCCGCCCGCTCCATGGCCAGGTTGTTGGCCCGGCCGAAGCCCACGTTCTCCTCCAGGGCCAGGAGGTGGGCGCTCGGGTGGCCGCGCCGCACGGCGTCCGCGGTCCCGTCGCTGGAGGCGTTGTCCACCACCCACGTCTCGGTCCGCACGCCCTCCTGGGCCTCCACCGAGGCCAGCGCCGCCAGCGTGAGCTCGCGCGTGTTGAAGCTCACGACGATGGCCGAGACGTCGGGCCGGTCGGGGCTCACGACGCCTCCGGCGCGCGGGCCGTGGCCGTGAGCCGCCCGGCCACCGAGAGCGGGCCCAGGAGGGGAGCCCCGGCCTCCTGCGGCCGACCGGCGGCCTCCGTCCGGTCCTCGGGCGCGCCGCCCTCCTCGTCCGCGTGGCCCGAGTCCTCCGCCGGAGCCTCCGAGGGTGCTTTCCTTCCCGTGGAGCCCCCTCCCCGGCCGGCGAGCCGTGCCGCCGCCCGGTCCAGCGGCCGGGGGATCGACGGCAGCACATGGGCGGCCACGGAGTCGCGCAGCTGCTCCAGCACGCGGATCATGAGCACCGCGTCGAAGCGCTCGTGGAGCCCGAACCCGGGCACGACGCGCGCGTGCCCGCCGGTGGCGTACAGGGGGCAGGCGCCTACCTTCTCCTCCGGCGGAGCGCTCATCGGCCCGGCGCGGGTCGGCCATCGACCCCTTCCGCCGAGCCGAGGAGCGGATCCAGGACCGCGTCCAGACGCGCCGCCATGGCCGACCAGCCGAAGCGCTCCACGGCCCGCCGCCGGCTCTCTTCGGCCAGGCGCGCCCGCAGGAGAGGATCCTCCCGCAGGCTCAGCACGGCATCGCGGAACGCGGCGAAGTCGCCCGGAGGCACCACCAGCCCCGCCGCCGGCTCGCCTCCCAGGATCTCGCGGGCGTCGCCGACGTCGGTGGCCACCACGGGCAACCCCATGGCCATGGCCAGCAGCAGCTTGGCGGGCGTCTGGTGCGCGGCGAAGGGGGTGTCCTCGCGGTGCAGGACGAAGACGTCGGCCGCCGCCAGCGTCCAGCCGCTCTCGCGGAAGGGCACGACCGGCCGCAGATCCACCCCGGATGCCTCGGCCACGAAACCCGCCGGAGACACCACCACGACCCGGCCCGTGGGCGCCAGAACGGGCCCGATGCGGGAGAGGACGTCACCGCCCTTGTGCGCCGCGGGCGTGCCGACGAAGAGCGCCACGAAAGCGTCGGCGGGGACGCCGATCCGCTCCCGGGCGGCGGGGCCGGGATAGCGGGCCGGATCGAACCAGGAGGTGTCGACCCCCTGGCGGACCAGCGTGCCGCCGAAGCGCTCCTGCAGGCGGCGGCTGGACACCGTCAGGGCGTCCGCGTCGCCCACGCGCCTCTCGATCCGGCGCAGCGCGACCTCTCCGCGGGAGTCGCCCAGCGACCGGAGGGCGTACGCGAGCCGACGGATCGGCGCCCGCCCCGCGAAGAACCCGGCATCCCAGTCGTCCAGGTGAAGGGCGAGGGGCACGTCCTCGCCGGCGGCGCAGCGCAGTGCGATGCCCAGCGACGAGGGGAACGCCTTCACGGCGTACACCAGGTCGTGCGCCTCCGCGAGGGACCGCGCGGCGCGCACGACCCCGGGATCGCGCGGATCCATGCCGGGGAGCGCGTGGGCCGCCGAGAGCTCCTCCCGCATGGGAGCCCACCGGTCGCCGGAGGCGGGGCCGGCCACCGTCACGTGGTGCCGGCCGGACAGCGCGCCGGCCAGCTGCGTCGCCGTGTAGCAGACGTTCCTGGAGAGGTCCGCGGCGAGGAACAGGATCTTGGCCACGCGGTCACGCCCTCGCCATGGCCCGACGGTAGAACGCCGCCACCCGCTCCCGGAACACGCCCATGGCGTGCTCCTCCTCGTAGCGCCTTCGCGCGCGTGTTCCCAGGCTCGCCCGCAGCTCGTCGTCGAGGAGGAGGGACTCCATGGCCGATTCCAGCGCCCCGGCGTCGGCTGGCGCCACCAGGAGGCCGCAGCGCCCGTCGTCCAGGATCTCGGGGAACGCCCCCTGGAGCGTCGCCACGCCGGGGATCCCGTACGCCATCGCCTCCACCAGGGCCAGCCCGTAGCCCTCGGCCCGCGACGGCAGCAGGAAGACGTCGGCCGCGGGAAAGATCTCGTGGAGCAGCCGTTCCCGGTCGATCCAGGGGTGGGTCTCCACGCCCGGCTCGTCCAGGTCCCCGTAGGCGGGGTCCCCGCAGAGCACCAGCCGGACGTCGTGACGCCGGCGCAGCGACCGGAACGCCTGGAGCACCAGGTCGGCTCCCTTCCGCTCCGGATGCCGTCCCACCAGGAGGAACGTGAGGGGGCCGCGCCCCCCACGCTCGCGGCGCAGGCGCGGAGCGTCCGCCGGCGTGGGCACCCCCGGGGGAATGACCTCCACCCGCTCCCCGGGCACGCCCCACCGCAGCAGATGGGACGCGGCGAAGCGGGAGAACACCATGAAGCCCAGCGACGCCGAGGGGTTCACGAACTCGTTGCCGATCCCCAGGCGCGGGAGGATGCGCGCGGCGCGGCGGTACAGGCGCTCGATCTCGGGCTCCGTCCAGCCGAGATAGGTCTCCAGGTAATGCCAGTACGTGGCGCCGCCCAGGCTGGTCACCACGGGGACGCGGCGCGGCCGGACCCGGTGCAGGACGTTGTGGACGTGCACGAGATCGATGTCGGCGGACACGCGGAACGACCGCAGCCCCTGGAGCGGGTGAAGCAGCCGATGGGGCACCCTGTTGTACGCCACCTCCTCGAAGACCCGGCAGCGGGCGCTCCGCGTCGAGCGGTGCGGCTCCAGGACCATCTCGTACTCCACTCCGGCGGGTGGGGACGCCTCGAGGTTGCGGATGAAGACCTCCTCTCCGCCCCCGCCGAGCTGGCCCACCAGGAGGCAGCGAATCATCGCCTCCGTCGCGCCGAGGTCCGGCCACGCCGCGCCCTCCACGCCTCGATCCCCGCCGCCGCGAACACCAGCATGAACACGACGAGCTGGGCCCGGTGCCGGTACGCGGTCCCGGCGTTGCCCTCCACCAGGGCGTAGATCGACATGGTGAGGAGGAGGAAGAGGAGGGTCGGCGCCGTCCGGTTGAACCGCTCCCGGACCAGGAACCACGCCCCGTACGCGACCATGGGGAGGAGCGCATACCAGAGGATCTGCTCGGGCAGCGTCATGACCGACAGCGTGCTGCCGAGCTGCCAGGGGAAGGGCGACAGGAGGAAGAAGGCCAGACCGACAGGCAGGAACTGGAGGCCCCGCAGCGGCGTGGAGATGTCGGCCTCGGGGGCGAACGCCGTGCGGCCGGTGGCCATGCTCTGGCGCTGCACGTTGAGCATCTCGAAGCTGGCCGAGTCCAGGAGGCCGTCCCCCAGCCCGAACGTGCGGTACGCGAAGATCGCCGATCCGAGCAGGACGCCGGCCATGAGCAGGTTCACGGGGAGCCGCCGGTGGCGCGCGATCATGAAGGACCCCACCAGGGCGAACAGGACCATGACCGCCATGTAGTCCCGCACGACGAAGAGCAGCGCCAGGAGCGCCATCAGGGGCAGGAGCCTGGTGGGCGACGGGCGTACCCGCAGCCGCAGCGCCATCCAGAGGAGGAGGATGAGGAGCAGGATCGCCGGCGCGTCCCTCAGGTTCTGCGTCGACCACAGCAGCAGCGAGGGGAAGAGCATCACGAGCAGGGCGGACGTGCGCGCACCCCCCTCCCCCACGAGATCACCGCCGAGCCGGTAGGCCACCAGCGCGGTGATCGTCCCCAGAAGCGCGTTGATCAGCTTGGGCGCCAATGGAGCGAACCCGAAGACGGAGTAGAGGGCGGCGTTCCAGTAGTAGTAGCCCACCTCGAACCCCTGGAGCTGCGCCGGCCGCGGGCCGATGCCCCGGAGGTGCAGGAGCGTGCGCCACCCCACGTCCTGGAACGTGTACTGGTCGGGCGCGAAGAACGTCACCGGAAGGTGGACGTGGAACAGGAGCGTCATCCCCAGGCGCAGGAGGAGCCCCGCCGCCGCCAGGCGCACGAGGAACGCCCGATCGGCCGGCAGCGCGAGCCAGCGCAGCGCCAGCGCCAGGACGACGACGTCCAGCGGCAGCAGCACGGAGAGCGCCAGCACGTCCGGCGGCGATCCGCCTCCAACGAACGTCGCGGCCCCCGCCAGGAAGAGGCCGATGCCCGCGAGGAGCGCGGGCAGGATCAGCCGCTCGTGCCAGGTGCGGGGGTCCCAGTCGCGCCGGCGATAGAAGACGCGCCGCGCCCGCGGGTCCTCGAGCCCGACGTCCAGACGGTCCCGACTCACCCCCGCCCCTCCTCGCCCACCCACGCCCCCACCACCCCCAGCAGCGCCCACACGTGGCGGAAGTCCTCGCCGGCCGCGAACAGCCCGTG
>JAHWKH010000128.1 GCA_019347995.1 Gemmatimonadota bacterium
CCCCTCGTGGGCGGGGGTGGCGGTGGACCGCTGCACGTGCCCGTACGCCGCGCCCACCACCACCACGGGGAGCCCGTGCAGGTGGGCGGCCACCTCCTCCATGAAGAGCGTGTTCTTGCGTGGGTCCCCTCCCCCCGTGGCCAGGACGAAGGCGGGCGGGAGGCCGAAGCGTTCGAGCGCGCGCCGCGCCTCCTCGTCGGTGACCGGCTCGTCGAACGGCTCCACGCCCTGCCCCAGCACCGCCACGCGGGCCGGATCGAGGCCCAGCGCGTCCACGGCCTGCTCCCGGGCCCAGCGCGTGAACATGACGACGCGGGCCGCGCGCCGGGCCGAGGGCGCCACGGCCGCGACGAACCAGCGGCGGAAGGCGGCGCCGTACCACTCCGGGTGCGTGACGGGGAAGACGTCGTGGAGCAGCAGCACACGCCGATCCCCGGTGCGCGGACCCGCGTTGGCGGGATCGAGCGCCACGTCGTAGCCGTCGCGCCCCCGCCTCCAGGGCAGCTCGAGCTGCTCCCACAGCGGCCCGTCCAGCCGGCCGAACCGGGTGCGCACCGGCTGGGGCCATCCCGCGGCCGACGCCCGCCGGGGCAGGTGGAGGGTCACGTCCGCGCTCCCCGGAAGGCGGCGGACCAGCTCCCGGGCGACGCGCTGCACGCCCGTGGGTCGGACGGCGCAGAAGCGGCCGTTCACCGCGATCCTCATGGCCGGACACCCGCCACGGACGCTGCGGCCCGTCCGCCGGCCACGCGCTCGTAGACCGCCCAGCCGTTACGCGGCCGGCGGCCCCGCTCCACGAGGCGGTAGGCGGGGTCCTTCGCCAGCCGCCGGTCGTTGTCGTGGTTCTTGAACGTGCGCACGTCGTCCAGCAGGAGGAAGCGCGCTCCGTAGACATCCTCCATCTCGGCGGTCCCGGTGAACTCGGAGCCGTCGATGAGGACCACGTCGAACCCGTCGATCCCGGCCTCCTCGCGAACCTCACGGATGCCCTCGCCCGAGAGGCCGTGGGTCGCGAGGTACTCCAGGTCCTGGCGGAGCCAGCCCATCACGGTGGCGCGCCGGATGAAGCGGAAGCGGGTCCACACGCGCCGGCGGAAGGCGTCCACCTCCGCCTCGTCGGGAAAGCTCCCGGTGGGGACCGAGGAGCGGTTGTAGCAGCGGACGAAGGACCGCCCCCCGTGACGCTCCACCAGCGCGTAGAAGCGCGGGATGGAGACCTCGAGACAATGGATCGTCGGTACGGGATCGTTGCGCAGCGCCCCCGCCACCAGCGCCTCGGTGCTCCCGGCGCCGGACGACGCCCCGATCTCCAGGATGTGGCGAACGCCGGGCGTGGCCGCCACCCGCTCGATGCACCGGTGGAAGGGGTCGTCGACGATCTCGGGAGGGATGAGGCGGTCGAGATCGCTGGCGGTCGGAGGCACGCCGGCGCCCCTCATGGCGAGCCGGCCCACGGACGCGACGCACGGGCGTACCCGGCCGCGACGACGAGGATGACGAGCTGCCCGTGGCCGTGTGAGAACGGCCACTCCACCATGCCCTCCGCCAGGGCGATGGCGAACACCCACAGCAGAGCGAGCCGGAGGTTCCGCTCCTCCGGCGCGAGACCCTTCTCCCTGGCCGACACCAGCAGCCTGTGGAAGACCACCCCCAGGAAGAGGAGGAAACCGGCCAGCCCCACCAGCCCCGCCTCCGCCGCGACCTGCACGTACGCGTTGTGGGGCGTGGGCTTCAGGTCCCACAAGGCGGGGACGAGCACGCCGGCCTGGTCCAGCTCCTCGGCGAAGCCGCCCGGTCCGACGCCGGTGAGCGGGTTGAGGAGGAAGAGGCGGACGCCGGCCAGCATGAGGGCCGCCCGCTGCGCCACGGACCAATCCGACACGACGCCCGTGATCACCTCGAAGACGGCACCTCCGGTGGCCACTCCGGCGACGATCGCCGCCAGGAGCGCGGCGGCCCACACCTTCAGGGTCGTTCGCCAGGCTCCAGCCATGGCCAGGACCAGGGCCCCCGCCACAACGGAGAGCGCGCTGCCCCGGGAGAGGGTGGCCACAAGCCCTCCGGCCAGCGCGGCCAGGGCCAGGGTGGCGGCGCCGCGGCCCCACGCCGTGCGGGTCACGGCCCGGACGTGGACGGCGAGCGGAAGCGAGAGGGCGAGGTACATTCCGAGTCCGTTGGGCTGTCCGAAGCCCAGCGCGGCGCGGTTGAGGCCGCTGGGCTCGGGGAAGCGACCGGGGAGCACCCCCACCGCCTCCAGCATCGCCAGCGCTCCCGTGACCCCGCCCACGGCGGCCACGATCCGGGCCATCCGCCCCGCCTCCCCGGGGCGCCGGACCAGGAGATCCACGGCGGCCAGGAGGAGGAGGCCCAGCGCCACCAGGTTCACGATCTCCCGGGCCGCCGCCGCCCGGTGCGGCGTGAACAGCCCGGCGAGCGCGTAGGAGCCCAGGAACGCGGCCAGCCCCACCATGGGGACGTGGAGGAGGGGGAGGGGGCGGCGCGACGGCCCCCACGCCAGGAACCACGCGACGACCACGAGTGCGGTCACGATCGCCGCGGGCGCGAGGCGGAGATCGGACGAGGCGAACAGGGCGGGCAGGGGGAGGGACAGGACCAGCACCAGGATCGGATCCACTCTCCCCGCGGCCATGAGCGGAACGAGGGCGCAGGCCGCCGCCACGGCCCCTCCCACGGCCAGGGCGTCGTCTCCAGCCGCGGTGCCCGCCAGCGCGGTGACCAGCCCCGCCCCGAGGAGCGCCACGAGGGCGGGGCCCAGCGCCGCGCCGGCTCGCGCGCCAGCCTCCTGCGCGTGCAGACGCCTCCCGGAGCCAGCGGCGCTCACCCCACCCCCCCGCCGCCCACCAGCGACCGATAGAACTCCACCGTCCGCTCCGCCACGCGCTCCTGGGTGAACCGTTCCGTGACCCTGCGGCGTCCCGCCTCGGCCCGGCGGCGGCGGAGCGGCGCGTCGTCGCGGAGCCGCCGGAGCGCCTCGGCGAGCGAAGCCGCGTCCTCCATCGGCACCAGGTCGCCGGCGTCGCCGATCACGGATGGGATCTCGCCGCAGAGGCTTCCCACCACGGGGATGCCGCACGCCATGGCCTCCACCAGGACCCGGCCGAACTGCTCCGTCCAGGACGCGGTGCCGAGGGTGGGCAGGACCAGCACGTCCAGCGCGGCCAGGGTCCCGGGCATGGCCGTGGAGGGGACGGGGCCGGTGAAGCGCACGCGGTCCGCGACGCCGGCGCGGGCCGCGTGCTCCTCGAGCCGGGACCGCTCCGGCCCGTCCCCGATGAGCACCAGGTGGGCGGCCTCGCCGTCCGCCCCATCCGCCGGGGCTGCGGGCCTCTCTCCATCGCCAGGCCCGGCGGACAGCTTCGCGAAGGCGTCGAGGAGCACGTGGACGCCCTTCTCCGCCACCAGCCGGCCGCCGTACCCCACCAGGAACGCGTCCGGGGGGACGGCCAGGCGCGCCCGGGTGCTCCGTCGCGCCTGCGCGTCCGGGGCGAAGCGCCTCGGACAGACCCCGAACTGGGGGATGACGGCCATGGGCCCCTTCCAGCCGGCCGAGCGGAGAGCGCGCCCGGCGCCGTCGGTGCCGGCCAGCGCGCCTCGCGCCCCGCGGAGGACCGCGGACCGCACGGCGCCGAAGGGTGGGGGCGGCCGCCGCTCCAGGTTCTGCCAGGTGAAGAACAGCCACGGCAGGCCCCGGCGCCGGCACAGTCCGGCCATCTGGAGCGTCACCAGACTGTACGGCTCCTCGTCGACGTGGACGAGGTCGGGCGACGCCGCGTCGATCCAGCGCCCGGCGCCCCGATAGAGGTGGAGGTGGTTGTGGCCGGGCATGCGCACGGGCACGCGCTCGGGCTCGGGCACGCCCTCGGGAGACGCTTCCACGGGCTCGCGCCCCCAGCGCTCGGGGATCACGGCGCGAACGTCCACGTGCCGGCCCAGCGCGGCGATCTTGTCCCGGTAGGCCGCCACGACCAGGGCCTTGGACACGTAGAGCACCTTCATCCGACGACGGCGCGCCGGAGGAGCCGCCATTCGCCGACCGGCACCACCCTGGCCGCGGCGTAGACGGCCGCCGCGGCCCCGAGATACGCCGCCGCGGCGCCCAGGGCGGGCAGGGTCGGCCACGCCATCATCGCGGCGGCTCCGGCGGCCAGCAGCGCCGCCCCGACCACGCGCCGCGAAGGCGCCGCCGAAGCGTGACGCCGCAGCGCCGCCAGCATGGCGATGGCCAGCGCCGACTCCGAGGCCAGCATGGCCAGGGCGGCGCCCCGTGCGCCCAGCCCGGGTACGAGGGCGGCGTTGAGGCCCACGTTGAGGACGAGGGCGCCGGAGAAGACGGCCGCCACCAGCCCCATGCGCTCGGCCGCCGCCAGGATGTATGCGCCGAGGGCGTTCAGGGCCAGGAGCGGGAGGACGGGCGCGAGGATCGCCACGACGCCGGCCGACGCCGCGTAGGCCTGCCCGAAGAGGAGGTCCACGACGGGACCCCGCGTCAGCCACAGGACCCCCGCGGCGGGAACGCTGGCCAGCAGCAGGAGCTCCGCCACCCGGGTCGCCGCCCAGCGCCGCCGCGCGGCGCCCCCGGCTCGGTCTGCTCCGGGTTCCGCGGCCCCTCCATCGAGCACCTCGGCGGCGGCCCGGGAGAGCCGGGGGTAGACGGCCATGGCCACCACCAGCGCAAGAGCCTGGGCCACGTCGACGAACTTGTAGGCCGCGGCGTACACCCCCGCCTCCGCCGCCCCCCGCCACTGCTCCACGAGGAGCACGTCGATCTTGTAGTAGGCCGTCAGCGCGATGGTGGAGAGGGTGAAGGGCACCAGCTCGATGAGGAGGCCGACGACCCGGGGCCGCGGCGCCCTCCATGCCCATCGCACCGGCGGCGGCGTGCGGGACATCAGCCACGTCAGCGCCACGGCCTGCCCCACCAGCGGCGCCGCACAGAACCAGGCCAGGCTGCCGGTGGCGAGCACCAGCGCGATGCCGAGCCCACCGGAGACGATGCCGAAGAGGGCCTGGGCCTGCATCCACGCGCCCATGCGCTCCACGGCCTGAACGTATGCGCCCAGGTTCTCGACGAAGGAGCCCAGCGCGTAGGCGGCCCCCAGGAGGAGCGCGGCCAGAACCGCTTCGGGGACGTCGCCCAGGAGGCCCGCGGCGAGCCCCGCCAGCGCCCCCATCATCACGAGGCCGCTCACGGCCTTGGCCACGTGGGCCGCGCCCACCAATTCCGCCGCCCGTTCCGGGGAGCGGGCGATCTCCCGCACGAGGAGCTGCATCATGCCCAGCGTGGACACGATCGAGAGGATGACCGCCAGCGCCGCCACGGTCCCGTAGAGGCCGAACGTCGCCACGCCCAGCGCCCGCGCCGCCACCACCGCGGCGGCGAAGGTGAACAGCCGGGGAAGCACGTACGCCCCCAGGAGGGCGAGTCCGTTCAGGAGCACGCGCCTCAGGCCGGCCGCCGTGGCGTGCGCGTGCCCTTCCGCCGCCCCGTCCGCCCGTACCCGTACGGCCGCGGGCCCCGCCACGCTCAGGCGTCCTCGTGATGGCCGCGGAGCACCACCGGGACCGAGGAGAGGAGGATGGCGGCGTCCCGGCGCAGCGAACGCGTCCTCACGTACTCCAGCTCCACGCGCGCCCGCTCCGGATAGGCGGGGCGGTCGGGGCCCCGGCTGTTCCAGGCGCCGAAGATGCCGGGCCGGAGGGCGAGGAGCTCATCGGCGCCGTCGCCGAACTCATGGAGCTCGTCTTCCACCACCGGCCGCGGTCCCACCAGCGACATGGTGCCGTTGAGGACGTTGAAGAGCTGCGGCAGCTCGTCCACGTAGGTGCGGCGAAGCCACCGTCCGGCCCGCGTCCGTCTCGGGTCGCCCGGCACCTTGTAGCCGTTGCTGACCCAGTGGTGTCTCATCTCGCCGTCCGCCTTCAGCGCACGCTCGGCGCCCACCTCCATGGTGCGCAGCTTCCAGCAGTGGAAGGGACGGCCCCCGAGCCCCACGCGGCGGTGGCCGTAGAACACCGGCCGCCCCGACAGGAGCAGGACCGCCAGCGCGCCTCCGGCCAGCACCGGCATGCTCACGGCGAGCAGCCCCAGCGCCCCCGCCACGTCCAGGACGCGGCGCAGGCGGTCGTCGGCCGCCACGGGCTGGCTGCGGCCCGGTCCGTCGCGGGGCTCGGGTTCCGGCGTCCGCGCGGCTACCGCCACACGCCCCCCTGCTCGGCGGGGGAGCGGGCGACGAGGATGGCGCCCATCACCCGGCCGCCCGCCTCGCGGATCAGCCGCGACGCGAGCCGGATCTCGCCGGCGGAGGTACGGCCCACCTCCACGACCACCGCCGCGGCCGCGCCGTCCGCGACCATCTCGGTGGCGTCGGCCAGGCGGCGGAGGGGTCCCGTCGACCGCACCCGCCCCGCGGGCCCCGACCCGTTGCCCGACACCGTGTCGAGGGCCTCGGCGGCGGCCCGGGCGACGTCCGCCCGACCGGTCCCCACCACCACGATGCGCCCGTCGCCGTCCACCGCCGCGGACACCTCGGTCCGGGCGGTCGGGGCGTCCGGCAGCTCCTCCCACGCCGGTGCCACCTCGGGCGCCCCACGGGGGGTCGGCGTCAGGGCAGGGGGACGGTCACCGGTCGGGGCCGGGGGACGGTCGCCCGTCGGGGCCGGGGAACCGTCGTCGGGCACGCAGGCCACCACGACCGACGCGACGACCGAGACGACGACCAGACGGAACGTGGTGGAGGCCCTCACCGGCGGCGGGCGGCCACCGCCCCGGCGGCCAGCGCGACTATCGCCAGGAGACCCGCCCCGGAACCGGTGGCCGGCAACGGTGCCCGGTCGTCCCCGCGCGATCCGCCGTCCCGCTCACCGGCGAGCGCACCGTCCGGCGGTCCGCCGCCGTCACCGGCCCCCTCGACCTGCTCCGCGTAGAAGATGCCGGGTGAGGTCGGGTCGGGCGGGACCGGGGGCAGGTCCGTCTGCCGGACGGCGTTCACGCC
>JAHWKH010000129.1 GCA_019347995.1 Gemmatimonadota bacterium
GCCCTCGGCTCGCCGGCGATCGAGAAGGCGCTCGGCAGCATCGCCCCCGCCGCGAGAGTTTACCTCCTGGGCCTGCTCAACGTCCGGCTGGGGGAGGCCGCCGCCGCCGAGCGCTCGCTCGCGGAGCTGGAAGGACCCCTGGCCGGCGAGCAGGATGCCGCGGGACTGGCCGGCTCGCTGCGGGCGCTCTGGCCGTGGCAGCCCTGGGAGTCGCACGAGCGCGTGCTGCTGTGGCCGTCGCCGGGCGATCCCGTGACCTCGGTCGTGCTGCTCTCGGCTGCCGGATTCGCCGTCGTCGTGCTGCTGACCTGGTGGGGATGGCGGCGCCTCGCCGACCCGACGCCCGACGCCGAGGCCGGGTGAGCGTGACGGGTACCGCCCCGCTGGTGGAATTCGTGCCCTGACAAGGGTTTGGCCGTGCGCGACCGGGGAAACTATATTGGGGGTGGATGCGGAGTCCCGCGTCCGTTCCCCCAGGTGGAGCGCGTTGCCATGAGCCCCGACTCGCGGGAGAGCCCCGAGCGCAAGGACGGCGTGGGACCGCCGGCGTCCGCGGCGGGCCGGCGACGCGATGGCCGCCCGGCCGAGCTGGACCGGCTTCCCCCACCCGCCTTCCCTCCAGGATCGCGGCGCATCGCGCCGCGCCGGTCGGACCGCGCGGTGCCGGCGCGGGAAAACGGCGAGGGCATCCCCTCCGATGCCTTCATCTCGCCCGACGACCCCTTCTCGGCCGCCCAGGACGTCCCCGAGGACGCCTTCATCGAGCCGGACGAGCCCATCGTCCGGGACGACGGTGTGGGCCGCGAGGCCTTCATCTCGCCCGACGAGCCGCTGCCGTCGAGGACCCGGCGTCCCACGGCCCCCGACCCGACGGATCCGTTCGACGCCGTGGTGACCGGGATCGACGACGACCCTCACCTCGAGGAGGACCGGCGTCGGTCGGGAGCCGGCGCGACGTTCGACGATCCTCACGTGGCGGCGCTGGTGGAGCGGGTGGGTCGGCTGGCGGACGCCCTGCGGGAGCGAGGCGAGGCGGGGCTGCGCAGTACGCCCGACCTGAGCGGCTTCGAGGCGACGCTGCGGGCCTACTGCGTCGGCTGGCTCGCGGCCCGTCGTGAGGGGTCCCGGGACGGTTGATCGGGCCGGCGGCCCGATCTAGCTTCCGTGGCCCTCCCTGGCGGAGGGCAGAGGCCAGCAGGCCTCCCGGTCCCCGTAGCTCAGGCGGATAGAGCACCGGTTTCCTAAACCGGGTGTCGCAGGTTCGAGTCCTGCCGGGGACGCTTCCGCGTCCGTGGTTCCTCGACGCTCCACGTCACGGTACGCGATCATGTCCACATCCCATCATCCCGACACCGGGGAGGGCCGCAGGGCCCTCGTGGTCCCGGTCGTCGTGGCGCTGTTCCTCGGACTCGGCGCGACGGCGATGGTGGCCGCGTCGCTGCGCCGCCCCGAGCTTCCCACGTATCCGGTCACGCCTCCCTCCCCCCGGGAGGTCGGCGCCGTGCTGGACACGGCGACCCTCACCATCGACGCCTCCGCCGAGGGCGCGTGGCGCTTCTTCGATTTCTCGCGCGGGGCCGTCGTGCCCGCCGCGTCCGATGCCGAGTGGGACCTGGCCTTCCGGCGCTTCGACATCATGGTCAACGGGGGCGAGGCCTTCGCGGGCGGGGGCGGCGCCCTCGACCTGGGCGACGTGGCTTTCGAGGAGGTGGAAGAGGTGCCCGCCGACGGATACCGGGTCACCGAGCCCGGCAGGGACTCCGCCCACGTGGTGATGGGCGACTGGTACGACTACGGCTTCACCAGCCACCTGCTCCGGCCGAAGGATCGCACCTACGCCCTGCGCACCGCCGACGGCCGCTACGCCAAGCTGCGCATCCTCTCCTACTACTGCCCCGGCGCCCGGCCGGGCTGCCTCACGCTCCGCTACGCCTACCAGGGAGACGGCAGCCGGCGGGTGGTTCCCTGACGGCACGGGCGCCTATCTTGTCGGACGCCCCCGATCCCGACCCCGGAAATGGAGCATCCATGAGCGCGGTGCCGCGACGTCTCCTCCTCCTGCTCGTCCTGGTCCTCGTGCCCGGCGCCTGCGCCCCCGGCGAGAACGCGTCGGCCGCCGGCGGTGCCGCCGCGGACGCGACCGACGTGGACGACCCGAGGGCGTCGCTGCCCGAGGGGGCAGAGGCGATCTCCCTCACCGGGGCGGTCCTGCGGGCACCCGACCAGCCGCCGGAGGTGCGGGCGGCGTACGAGGCGAACCTCGCCGCCGCGGAGGCCGATCTGGCCGCCGCACCCGACGACGTGGAGGCGCGCATCTGGGTGGGGCGGCGTCTGGGCTACCTGGCTCGGTACCGGGATGCCATCGACGCGTTCGGCGCCGCCATGGACATCGCTCCCGACGACGCGCGCCTCTACCGGCACCGCGGACACCGCTACATCACGGTACGGGAGCTGGAGAAGGCGGAGGCGGACCTGCGCCGCGCCGCCGAGCTCGAGCGGGGCCAGCCCGACGAGGTGGAGCCCGACGGCCTGCCCAACGAGCGGGGCATCCCCACGAGCACGCTCCAGGGCAACATCTGGTACCACCTGGGATTGGCGCACTACCTCCAGGGCGAGCTCGAGCAGGCCCTGCTCGCGTACCGGGAGGGCATGGAGGTCGCCGATCACGACGACATGCGGGTGGCGACCGCGTACTGGCTGGTGAACACCCTCCTGCGGCTGGGCATGGAGGAGAGAGCGGACTCGGTCCTGGCGGAGATCCACGACGACATGGACGTCATCGAGAGCACGGCGTACATGGACGTGCTGCGGCTCCACAAGGGAGAGACCACATCGGAGGAGCTCCTGGGTCCGGGGGGTGAGGACGCGACGCTCCAGGGTACGACCACGGCGTACGGGGTGGGGAACTGGCACTTCGTGAACGGCCGCCGGGAGCAGGCGTACCGCCTGTGGGAGCGCATGATGGAGGGCGACAGCCAGTGGGCCGCCTTCGGCTACATCGCCGCCGAGGCCGAGCTGGCGCGCGCGGGCCGCACTTCGAGCGACACGTCAGGCGACGAAGGATAAGAGGCTATCATGAAAAGATTTGGACTGACCTTTGGGATGCTTCTGGCGCTCCCCTTCGCCGCGGCTGGCCAGGACACCGGGCGGCCGGCGAGCGTCGTGGTGGAGCCCGCCGAGCTGACGCTGCAGGTGGACGGGACCGCCCGCCTCAGCGCCCGGGCGCTGGACGACGCGGGACAGGGGCTGGAGAACGCCCCCCTGCGCTGGCTCGCGGTGACGCCGGACGTGGTCTCGGTGAGCGAGGAGGGCGTCGTCACCGCCCTGCGACCGGGGGAGGGGCAGGTGGCCGCGCTGTCGGGCGGCGTGCTGGGCTTCGCCGCCGTGCGCGTGGCCCAGCTCCCGCCCGACCGGATCTCGCTGGACGCGCCGGCGCTCACCGTCGCCGCCGGCAGGGGGCTCCCCCTCACGGTGTCGGCCACGACCCGCCTCGGCGATCCCGTGGCCGTCGCGGGCGTGCGCTACCGCTCCAGCGAGCCCGCCGTCGCCGGCGTAGACGCCACGGGCCACGTCTGGGGCCGGTCTCCCGGAACGGCGCGGGTGAGCGCCGAGCTCCCTTCCGGGCCGTCGGCCACGCTGGACGTGCGGGTGACGCCCGCGCGGGGCGGGGCGCCCAGCCTGGCGCCCATGACCGCCGAGGCCCGCACCGGCGACGTGGTGCGCTTCAGCGCCGGCGCCGGCGTGTTCCCGGCATGGACGGTGAGCGGCCCGGGCGCGGGGGTCCGGGCGGAGGGCGACGAAGGGGTCTTCGTGGCCGAGGAGCCCGGGACGTACCGGGTGAGCGCCCAGGTGGGGGAGGGGCTGGTGCGGACGGCCGTGGTGACGGTGACGCCGCGGGAGTCCGCCGCGCGCCTGGAGCAGCTCGGGCGTGGCCCCGCCGCGGACCACCACTCGGGCGACATGTGGGTGTTCGAAGGCCTGGACGGGCGCGACTACGTCTACATCGGCACCTACCTCCACGACTGGATGAAGGTGTGGGACGTGACGGATCCGTCGAACCCGGTCCTCACCGACTCGTTGCAGGTCGACGCCCGGCGCATCAACGACGTGAAGGTCCACGCCGACCGCGAGGTCGCCATCATCACCCGGGAGGGCGCGTCGGACCGGAGGAACGGCATGGTCCTCCTGGACATCCGCACCCCCGCCCACCCCACCATCCTCTCCCAGTACGTGGAGACGGTGACCGGCGGCGTGCACAACGTCTGGATCGAGGGCGACCTGGTGTACGCGGCCCACAACGGCACATCCGACATCCACATCATCGACATCTCGGAGCCCGAGCGGCCGGTGGAGGTGGGACGCTGGGGCCTCGACAAGGAGGACAAGACCCTCCACGACGTGATCGTCCAGGACGGATACGCCTACCTCTCCTACTGGGACGACGGCGTCGTCATCCTGGACGTGGGCGCCTCCACCCACGGCGGCACGCCCACCGAGCCCGCGTTCGTGAGCCGCTACGCCTACCCGCAGGGCAACACCCACGTGGCCTGGCGCCACGGCGACTACCTGTTCGTGGGAGACGAGATCTTCCCCGACGACTGGGACGCCGACCGGCCCATCGAGGCCCGCGGCTACATCCACGTCCTGGACGTCACCGACATCGACCATCCGCGGGAGGTGGCGACCTACGAGGTCCCCGAGGCCGGCGCCCACAACGTGTGGGTGGAGGAGGACCGCCTGTACGTCGGCTACTACCAGGCGGGACTGCGCGTCGTGGACATCTCGGGCGAGCTGCGCGGCGACCTGTACCGCCAGGGTCGGGAGCTGGCGTCGCTCAAGACCACCGACGCCGCGTCCACGGTCCCCAACTGGCCCATGACCTGGGGCGCACAGATCTTCAAGGGCCGCATCTACTCGTCGGACCTGAACTCGGGGCTGTGGATCTCGAGGCTCATCGAGGGCCCGCGGGTCGTCTTCTGAGGCCGGCGCGGCGGGCCCGCGCAGGCCCCGCGAGTCCCCCGGGGACGTGAGCCCCCTCGAGGAGGCGGGGGCCGACCTGGAGGAGGCCCTCGGGGTCGTGCGCGGCCTGGTCCCGCCCACGCCCCTCCTGCGCGCTCCGGCGCTGGACGCCCTGGCGGGCGTCGGGGTCCACCTCAAGCTCGAGAGCCTGCAGGTCACCGGCTCCTTCAAGGTGCGGGGGGCGGCGGCGCACGTGGCCGCGCTGGACCCCGAGGTGCGGGCCCGAGGCGTGGTGACGTGCTCCAGCGGCAACCACGGCCGTGCCGTGGCGTGGGTCGCCCGGCGGATGGGCCTCGCGGCCACGGTCTTCGTGCCGTCCTGGGTCGACCCCTCCAAGCGCGCCGCCATCGCGGCGCTGGGCGCCTCGGTGGACGACGCCTCCCCCACCTACGACGAGGCCGAGGCCCGGGCCATGGCCGAGGCCGAGTCCAGCGGGCGGGCGTACGTCTCTCCCTTCGACGATCCGTGGGTGGTGGCGGGGCAGGGGACCGTGGCCCTCGAGATCCTGGACCAGCTCCCCGGCGTGGCGTCTGTCGTGGTGCCTCTCTCGGGCGGCGGGCTGGCCGGGGGCGTCGCCCAGGCGCTGTGGGAGCGGCGGTCGGGCGCACGGGTGGTGGCGGCCTCGGCCAGGAACGCCCGGGTCATGTGGGAGAGCGTGCGGGCCGGGCGGCCGGTGACGCTGGAGGAGAAGGAGACGCTCGCCTCCGCGCTGGCCGGCGGCATCGGACCGGACAACCGCTGGACGTTTCCCCTGGTGCGGGGTCGGGTGGACCGCCACGTCGTCGTCGACGAAGAGGCCATCGCCCGGGCCATGGCCTTCGCGGCGCTCCGGCTCCACCTGGTGGTGGAGGGGGGAGGGGCGGTGGGCCTGGCCTCGCTCCTGGAGGGGACGCTCCGGGAGCACCTGGACCCGACGGGACCCGCCGTCCTGGTGGTGAGCGGTGGAAACGTGGACGGCGCGGTCCTGGCCGGCGTGGTGGAGCGCGCGGGCGGCGCACCGGATGAGGCCGGCGGGTGATGCTTCCGGACCGCGCCGTCAGCCCGCCGGCCGGATGATCCCGTAGGAGCCCACGGAGAGGACCTCGCCGGAGCGTCGGCCCACCACCCAGACCCGCGCCCCCACCTGGTCGGCCAGATCCCCGGCGCCGCCGAGGCGCAGGGTCCCGTCGTCGGTCACCAGCACCGGCTCGCCGGCGTCGGAGCGGTCGACATGACCCACGAACGGCCGCTCCCCGCCGACGCTCTCGATCTCGTACGAGGCCACCTCCAGGGGGCGCAGCCGCCCGGGCTCGCCTCCGGCTCGTCCGCTCACGCGCACCGTCGCGCCGTCCAGGCGCCGGAGCTCCGGGACGGCGTCGCCCTGCAGCAGCCAGGTCTGGTCGGACGTGCGCAGGGTCAGCATCGGCGCCTCGGCGGTGCCGGTCAGCGCCACCGTGCCGGTGGTGGTGAGGGGGGCGTCGGCGACCTCGGTCGGGCTGGTCTCGCCGGCGGTCTGGCCAGTCCCGCCGGCGGGCTCGTCCGGGGCCACGAGCGTGTCGGGGATCGCGAGCGTATCGAGCTCGCCTCCCGCGGTGTCGGGCGTCACGGACAGCGCATCCCGGCCTTCGGGGGGCGGCGCCTCCTCCGGGTCGCCTCCGCCGCAGCCACCCGCGGCCAGGGCCAGGAGCGCCACGGTTACCGGGACGGCGGCACGCACGCCGCCGGGTCTCACCGGATCCTCACGACGAACATCTGCATGTGCGAGGGGAGCTCTCCCCGGGACTGGTCCGTGGCCCTCACACCCGCCGCCTGGCCCGTCGTGGTGATGGTGTACCACTCGAACGAGGGGGAGCGCACGGTGAAGCTCTCGGACCAGTCCGACGTGGTCTGCACGCGAGGCTCGGGGCGGAGGATCTCCCGCAGGTCGGGGTTCAGCCCGGTGTAGATGGCGAACAGGTTCCAGCTCGTCATGCGCAG
>JAHWKH010000012.1 GCA_019347995.1 Gemmatimonadota bacterium
GAGAAGGAGGCGTTCGGGCTGGTGGCGCTGGAGGCGATGGCCTGCGGTGTGCCCGTGATCGGCAGCGACGCCGGCGGGCTGCCCGAGATCGTGGACGACTCGGTGGGAGGGCTGTTCGAGCCCGCCGACGCCAAGTCGTTGTCGGACAAGGTCGTAGATCTTCTCACCTCGAGTGATCTGGAGGTGAAGGGACGGCGTGCCCGGGAGCGGGTCGTGGCCCACTGGAGCAACGAGCGACTGGCGGACAGGCACGTGGAGATCTACGAATCGGTCCTTGCGGAGCGGGGGGAGGGGTAGCCCATGGCGAAGAGCCGACGCGATCGGAAGGCGAAGGTCCGCTCCGGGGCGGGGGGGAAGCGGGCGCGGTCCACGGGCGACGTCTTCCCGTCGGTGCCCCGCTGGCTGCCGCCCGTGCTGTACGGGCTGCTCACCCTCCTGCTGTTCCGGGCCTTCGTCTTCTCCGACGCGATGCTGTACGGCGGCGACACCGAGGCCCTGGGCTACATGGCCCGCGCCTTCTACGCCGACGCGCTGCGGGAGGGCTCCTTCCCGCTGTGGAACCCCCTCCTCCTGGGCGGCATGCCGTTCCTGGACGCCCTGGCGGCGGGGGATTCGCTCTACCCCACGGCTCTCCTGCTCCTGGTGACCGAGACGTACCGTGCCCTGGGATGGAAGCTGGTGCTGCACGTCTTCGCGGCGGGGCTCTTCATGTTCGGCTGGACCCGGAGCCTCGGCGCCAGCCGCGCCGGCGCCCTCCTGGCCGGGCTGGGCTACATGCTCGGGCCGTTCTTCGTCACGCTGATCTTTCCGGGCCACGACGGGAAGATGTTCGTGACGGCGCTGACGCCCCTCCTGTTCTGGGCCATGGAATGGACGTTCCTGCGCCGGGGGCTGCTTCCGTACGTGGCGGTCTCGCTGGTGGTGGCGCTGGTGATCCTCACCACCCACTTCCAGATGGCCTACTTCCTGTTCGGGGCCGCGGGCATCTACTACGGGGTGCGCTGCGCGATGGTGTGGCGCGGCGTGTCCGGCGAGGACGCGGCGGGGCGGGGCGGGGGGGTGACGGTCCCCGGCGAAGGCGCCGCCGGTCCGAAAGGCGCCGCGCGGCCGGGCGCCGGCGGAGCGGCGCTGGCCCGCTTCGGGCTCTTCCTGGCCGCGTCGCTGGTGGGCGCGGCCGCCGCGGGCGTGCAGCTGGTGCCGGCGGTGAGCTACGTGACCGAGCACAGCCGCCGCACGGCCACCACCACCGGCGCGGACGAGGCCGCCAACCTGGCGTACGCATCCTCCTGGTCGCTCCACCCCGAGGAGGTCGTGTCGGTCCTGGTGGCTCCAGAGTTCGTGGGCAACAACGCCGGCGACTTCCTTCCCGGTGGCGACGTCCCGGCGTGGGCCACGAGCACGTACTGGGGCCGCAACCCCATGAAGAGCAACCACGAATACGTGGGGGTGGTCGTGCTGCTGCTGGCCGGCCTCTCGTTCGTGGGCGGCGCGCGCAGGGCGGTGCGCTGGTGCCTCGCGGGGCTCGGCCTGGCCGGGCTCCTCTACGCGCTGGGCGCCCACACGCCGGTGTGGCGCGTCGTCTACGAGGTGATGCCCGGGGTGAGCCTCTTCCGGGCTCCGTCCATGGCAATCTTCATGTTCGGCTTCGCGGCGGCGACGCTGGCGGCGCTCGGGGTGGACCGGCTCCTCGAGGCGGTGGCGGGGGACGAGGAGGGCTGGCGCCCGGTCCAGCGGACGCTCTGGGCGGGGGCGGGTGTGCTGGTCCTCGTCATGCTCTTCGCCGGCTCCGGCGCGCTGCTCTCCTT
The DNA here is from genome assembly GCA_019347995.1 of Gemmatimonadota bacterium. The sequence continues at coordinate 1,806 of JAHWKH010000012.1, forward strand.
CTGGAGGGGCGTGATCCATGCGCCCGCCGCGCCGGCGGCGCGGGAGGCGGCGCGGCCGTTCATCGCCCGGGGCTTCCACGTGGCCGCAGTGTTCGGCCTCGCCGTGGCGGCCCTGGGATGGGCGGCCCGGGCCGGCCACCTGCCGCGCTGGGGGCTGCTGGCGGGGCTCGGCCTCCTGGTGGTGGTGGACCTCTGGCGCGTGGACGCCGCCTTCGTCCAGGTGGCCGACCCGGCGCGCGTGCAGAGGCTCGATCCCAACGTCCAGGTGCTGGTCGAGCGCCTGGAGCGGGAGCCGCCCTTCCGCCTCTGGAAGATCGGCGACACGCAGGACGTGGGGCCCGCCGCGTTCGGCGTCGAGCTGGCGGGGGGGCACCACCCCAACGACCTGGCCCGCTATCGCGAGCTCATCGGCCAGGTGGGCGGCGGCCAGGCCGAGAACCTGTTCAACACCAACGTGGCGGCCCTGCTCAACGTGAAATACGTGCTCTGGCCCACGCTGGCGCAGGGTGGGGAGCTCCAGGGCTTCCCCAAGGTGGCGGAGTCGCAGCTGGCCGACGGCCGGGTCTACGAGAGCCTGTACGCCTTCCCGGGGCTGGAGCGGGCGCGGCTGGTCGGGGCCGCCGAGGTGGTGCCGGACGAGGCGGCCGTGGAGCGGATCCTGGAGGAGGGCTTCGATCCCGCGACCACCGCCGTCCTGCCCGAGCCGCCGGCGGTGGAGCTGCCGGGCTCTCCGGTGGAAGGCGAGGTCGCGTGGGAGGTGCGCGAGCCGAACCGCCAGCGCCTGCGGGTGAGGGCCTCCGGCAACGCGCTCCTGGTGATCGCCGACAACTGGTACCCGGCCTGGCAGGCCACCGTCGACGGGGAGCCGGCGCCGGTCCTGCGGGCCTACCACACGCTGCGGGCCGTCCCCCTGTCCGCCGGGGAGCACGTGGTGGAGCTGGAATACCGCTCGGGCGTGGTGCGGGCGGGCCTCCTGCTCAGCCTGGGCGCCCTGGCGCTTCTGGCCGCGGTGGGCGCGGGGTCGTGGGCGCGGGGACGCCGGGCCCATGGGCGAGCCGCCCCGGGGCATGCCGATGACGGTGGCTGAGGCGGTGGGGGGGCCGGAGGAGGGGGCTGCCTCACCCGCCGGACCCCCGTCGTCGGGAAGGCCGGGACGCCGCCTCCTGCTGCGCGCGGTCCAACTGGCGCTGACGGCGCTCGTCACCTGGTGGATCCTCGACCGGGTCGGCCTCACGCTGGACGCGCTGTCGGGCGTGGACCTCGCCGCGTGGCGTCCTTCCTGGACGCTCCTCCTCCTCTCGTGCGTGGCCCTGGCGCTGGGGTACGTGGCGTCGGGCCTGATCTGGGGACGGATGGTGCGCGACCTGGGAGGCCCTCGCCTGGCTCCCCTCGACGCGGTGAGCGTCTACATGGTGGCCAACCTCGGCCGCTACGTGCCGGGCAAGCTCTGGCAGATCGCGGGCCTGGCGGTTCTGGCCCGGCGGCGGGGCGTTCCGGCCGCGGTGGCCACGGCCGCGGCGGTGGCCGGGCAGGCCGTGGCCCTGGCCGGAGCCACGGTCGTCGGGTTCGGCGCCATCGTGGCGGGGCCTCCGCCCCTGCGCCGCTTCACTCCGTGGGTGGCGGCGGGCGTCGTGCTGGTGGTGGCGTTGGTGGCGGTGCCGGCGCTGTCACGCCGATCCGCCCGCGTCTGGTTCCGCCTCACCCGGACCGACCTCCCGGAGGGCGTGGAGCCCGGCGGAGCCGACGGGCTTCGCTGGCTGGCCCTGTACACCCTCAACTGGGGCCTGTACGCGCTGGCGTTCTGGCTCCTGGTCCGCAGCTTCGGCCTGCCGGGCTCGCCGCTCGTCGTGGCACCGGCGTTCGCGGCCGCCTACGTGCTGGGCTACGCCGTCCTCTTCGCCCCGGCCGGGATCGGCGTGCGCGAGGGCTTTCTGGTGGCGCTGCTGGCGCCGGTGATGGGAACCGTCCCCGCCGGCGTCCTGGCCGGACTGGCGCGCCTGTGGACCACGGGGGTGGAGCTCCTGCCCGCGGCCGCGTTCTGGGGACGGGAGCTGGCGGGGAAGGGGAGGACGGACGATGGATGAGGGCCTGGGCGTGCAGCACACCCCCACCACGGCGGAGCTGACACGGCCCCCGAAGGATACCTCGGTGGACGCCCGGCGGGACCGTTCGTTCGGTCCCGGTGCGCGGTTCCTCGTCATTATCCCGACCTACAACGAGCTGGACAACGTGGGCAGGATCGTCCCCATGGTGCTGGCGAAGGACGCGCGTTTCGACGTCCTGGTGGTGGACGACAACTCCCCCGACGGGACGGGGGAGGCCGTGGCCGCCATGGCGGGGGACGAGCCGCGCGTCCATCTGCTGGCGCGCGCCGGCAAGGAGGGGCTCGGCAAGGCCTATCTGGCCGGCTTCGCGTGGGCCCTGGAGAGGGACTACGCGCTGATCTTCGAGATGGACGCCGACTTCTCGCACCACCCGGACAACCTTCCGGCCTTCCTGGACCGCGCCGAGAGCACCGATGTGGTCATCGGATCGCGCTACGTGGACGGGCGCGTCACGGTGGTGAACTGGCCCATGAGCCGGCTCCTGATCAGCTACTTCGGCAGCTTCTACGCGCGTACCATCACCGGGCTTCCGGTGCGCGACGCCACGGGTGGCTTCAACTGCTTCCGCCGGGAGGTGCTGGCCTCGCTGGACCTGTCCCGTGTCCGCTCCAACGGCTATGCCTTCCAGATCGAGCTCAAGTTCCGGGCGTGGCGACAGGGGTACCGGCTTGCCGAGGTCCCCATCGTGTTCACCGAGCGGGAGTCGGGGGAGTCGAAGATGTCGAAGCGGATCGTGCGCGAGGCGGTGTGGCGCGTGTGGTGGCTGCGATTGCAGGACATGCTGGGAAGACTCCAGGAGAGCCCATGACCGGCGAGCGCCCCGACGAACGCCGCATCGACGCGGAGTACTACGACTCCAGCGCCTACTTCGAGGGCGGTACCGAGCACCTCACCGACCTGGACAGCGCATTCCAGCGCTACCGGGTGGGGAAGGTCCTGGCCATCTACGACCCGCTACCCGACGAGCGGGTGCTGGACCTCGGGTGTGGATGGGGGACGTTCGAGTGGGTCCTGGGGCCGCGGGTGGCCGCTATGGTGGGCGTCGATTTCAGCGCCCGCTCGGTGGAGATGTGCCGCGAGCGGCTGAAGGCCACGGACCTGGAGAACGTCCGCTTCGTGCAGGCCGACGCGGGGGAGACCGGGCTGGAGGCCGAGTCCTTCGACCTGGTGATGGCGGCCGACCTCTTCGAGCACCTGTATCCCGACGACGCGCGCAGGGTGGTGGGCGAGGCGCACCGCGTCCTCAAGCGTGGGGGCCGCTTCTCCATCTGGACACCGCACCGGGGCCACGTCCTGGAGATCCTGAAGAACAATCGCGTGCTGCTGAAGCCCGACCCCACGCACGTGGACTACAAGTCGATGGACGATCTCCGATCGATGCTCTCCGGGGCCGGCTTCGTCATCGAGAAGGCGTACTACGCCGAGTCGCACCTGCCGGTGCTGCGGGCGGTGGAGCGGGCGCTCATGTCGTCCGTGCCGCAGCTGAGACGCAGGATCGCGCTGCTGGGGAGGAAGGTGTAGCCTGGCCGGACCCCCCGTTTTTCACGCTCCGGCTCCTCGTGCCGTTCCACTGACGGGAAGGGGAGAGGCCCTTCCGGAACCGGCACGGGGAGGCACAAGATGACGGCATGGAGAACCACGCTCCGCGTCCTGAAGGACGCGCTGCTCCTGGCGCTGACCTGCGGGATGGTCCCTCTCTGGATCGCGGCCAGGACGCTCGCGGTGGTGGCGGGCGGACCGGTCCACCCGGCTTGAGCGCGTCCGCCGCCGCGGCGCGCGAGGAGCCCCTGGCGGCCTGGATGGGCCGGTACGGAGGCGAGCTCCGGGCCCATCTGCGCCGCTTCGTTGGGCCGGACGACGCCGAGGACCTCCTCCAGGAGGTCTGGCTCACGGCCCACCGCCGGCCGCCCGACGCGGGGGAAGGCTCCAACGTGCGCGCCTGGCTCTACCGCGTCGCGACCCGGGCCGCGCTGGACCACGTCTCGCGCCGCGACCGGCGGCGCAGGCTCCTGGACTCGGGCGCCGACCGCCTCGTGGACGAGCCCCCCACATCCGCCGATCCCGCTGCGGCGGAGGAGACGCGGCGGCGGGTGAGGGAGGCCATCGCGCGCCTGCCCCGGAAGCAGAGGGAGGCCGTGTGGCTCCGGTGGATCGACGGGCTCTCCTACGAGGAGGTGGCGGAGCGCCTGGCCTGCTCGCCCGAGAGCGCGCGGGCCAACGTGTATCAGGCCCTGAAACGGCTCCGAAGCGATCTCGCGGAGCTCCTGAACGAGGAGGACCGATGAGCGGCGCCCCTGCATGGGAGGACGACGTGCTCCTGGACCTGGTGATGGACGTCGCCTGGGACGAGGCGCCCGGCGGGGACGGCTCGTCCGGCGAAGGTCCGCGGGAGCGGGCCGGTGCCTACGAGGCGCTGTCGCGGCTGCTGAAGACGCAGCGCTCGGGCGACGCCGTTCGCTGGACGGAGTTCGACACCCCCTTCGGGCCCATGTACGTGGCCGCCACCGGTCGGGGCCTGGCCCGGGTCTCCTGGCAGCAGGAGCGGGAGGCCGCCTTCCTCGAGGAGCTGGAGCGGCGTTGGCCCGACCGCCCGGTGATCCACGACGCCGCGGCCCTCGCCGAGGCGCGTGGACAGATGGAGGGGTACTTCCGCGGCGAGCGCGAGCGCTTCGATCTGCCGGTGGACCTCGCCGACCTGCCACCGTTCCAGCGCGACGTCCTGGAGGCCGTGCGGCGGGTCCCGTTCGGCGACGTCGTCCCGTACGCCGAGCTGGCCCGGCGCATCCGCCGCCCGCAGGCGCACCGCGCCGTAGGCAACGCCCTGGGAAGGAATCCCGTCGCCATCGTGGTGCCGTGCCACCGCGTCGTCCGGAGCGACGGCTCCCTGGGCGGTTACGGGGGCGGCGTCGAGTACAAGAAGCGACTCCTGCGGATCGAAGGCCGTGCCGACCTGCTGCGGACCGGATGAGCCGTGGGTGTGCCGTCAACCCCGCACGCGCCGCCTCGTCATCCGTCCTTGCGACGCTGACGGGAAATATTGCCGGGAACCCCGCACGGGACTCCAGACGCCTCGATCCTCGATGAGTTGACGGGACTATCTGCCGTGGAGTCGACACGGACGTCTGGAAGGGCTCACCACCGCTGGCCAGGGCGCGCGCCGCGGGGTGGGGCCGCCGCCGATCGAATGAAAGCCGGGATCCCTTCGCCTCCACTTTACATAATATGTATTATACGAACCTCGGAGAACGTGTGGAAAACGTGGGATGATCGTATGGAACCGGGGCGATTCGCACGAAACGGCCGCGTTTCCGGAACCAGGTATGTCCCGTGGACGCGGCCGTTGATCCCGCGCAGGTCGGATTCGCGCAGGACGCTCTAGTCGGCCGCCTCGGTCAGGACCTCCTGGAGGCGCATCTCGTAGAGGCCGCGATCCTCCGCGTCCGCCTCGAGGCGGTCGAGGATCCGTCGATAGAGGTCGGCCGCACCCTGGCGGTCGCCGTCTCGTTGGCGCAGCCGGGCCGCGTCGGCGAGGGCGGCGGTGATCTGGAAGTCGAGCTCCGCCCGGTCCGCCACCGCGAGGTAGAGCCGTTCGGCCTCCGCCGGGTCTCCGAGCTCCTCGTGGGCCTTCGCCAGGAGCATGGCCGCCTGGACGCCGATGGGCTCGCGCAGGTTCTCGGCCGTGGGGCCGAGCACGTCCACGGCCAGCGGCGCCTGCCCCGACTGGAGGTAGAGCTGCCCCAGGAGGAGGCGGGCCTCACCCGCCTCGGACGTGCCCCCGAAGCGGTCGAGGTACGTGACCAGCTCGGCCCTCGCGGCCTCCACCTCGCCCACCCCCAGCGTCTGGTGGATGCGTTCGAGGCCGACCGCGGCCTGCTGCCGCAGATCCTCCCGGTAGGTCGCGTAATAGAGGGCGCCGCCGACCAGGAGCACCACGACGATGCCGAACACCACGAGGATCTGGGTGTTCTGCCGCGCCCACTCGGAGAACTCGAGCGTGCGGGCCACGAAGACGTCGTCGGGATGATCCGGCTCCCGGTCCGTGAAAGGGCGCTTCCGGGGTGCCATTCTGCCTGCCGTCGGGGGTGTGTGCGGGGTGGTGCTCAGAACAGGAAAAGCTAGACGGGACGCGCACTTCGGTCAATCCGTGGCGCGGTCCCTCACGCGGCGGGCCGGGCGCGGCCACGAGGGATGCGGGATGGCGTGGCTGGGCGGAAGGCCGGCTTCGCGCCGCAGGGCGTCGGGGCGGCGGATGCGGAATCCCTTGGGAGCCTCCTCCAGGATGCCCTCGTACAGCCAGTCGTTCAGCGTCGTGGTGACGGTCGAGCGGTGGGCCCCCGCCAGGTCGCCGAGCTCGCGGTGGGTGAACCAGTGGGGCACGTGGATCCCCTCCTCCTCGGCAGCCAGCCGCTCGGCCAGGTCCAGGAGGACCGCCGCGAGGCGCTCCCGTGTGGTGGGCCGCGATCCGCCGTTGGCGTCGCGCAGGAGCTGGAGCTCGCGCTCCTTCACCTCGAGATAGGTGGTCAGGGTGTGCTGGGAGGTGCGCAGGACGTTGCGCACGGCCGGACCCTCCAGGGGCGAGACGACGCAGCGCTCGCCCGCGACGGCCGTGTAGGGCCGTCGGGCTCCCGGGATCATGGCCTCCTCGCCGAACAGCTCGCGCGGCCCCGCCACGGCCACCGTCCGTTCGTCGCCCCGCCCATCCAGCACCAGGCGGACGTGGCCGCGCCGGACGAGAAAGGCCGTCGGCGCCTCCTCCCCCAGCCGGTAGAGCATGTCTCCCCGGGACATGCGGAGCTCCGCCGCCGCCTTCACCAGGCGGTACAGCTTGCGGTCCCTGAGAGGCTCGAGGCGTAGCGGCACGTCAGCCGGCTTCGCCCGCCCGGGCGCGAGAGCCTCCGCGGGACGCCGGGGCGTGGGGGCGGAACGCGAAATGGATGAGCGTCATGGAGGCGCGGGTTCGAGGTCGCGGGCCTCCAGCATAGGGGGAGCGGCGTTTCGTGGCCACCGTCCCGCCGACGCGTGGCGGATCGACGCGGAGGGGGTCGCCGGGGTGGCGGCGGCGGGCCGGGCTGGCCATCCTCAGACGAGACCGTTTTCCCGAGGAGGACTTCATGCGTCGACCCGTTTTCGCGCTGGCCGCTCTCGCAGCGCTGACCACCGCCTGCCGCCCGGCACCGCCGCCTACCACGACCCCACCCGCGGCCGGCGCGACCGCCGCGGCCGCCACCGATGCGGTCTTCCCCAGCGCGAACCGGCCCGACGTGCGTGGCACCGTGGCGGCCGTCTCCTCGGACCACCCGCTGGCCACGGCGGCCGGCCACGACGTGCTGCGCCGCGGCGGCAACGCCACGGACGCGGCCCTGGCGATGGCCGGTGTGCTGGCGGTGGTCCGCCCCCACATGAACGGCGTGGGTGGTGACGCCTTCGCGCTGTTCTACGACGGGGCGAGCCGGACGGTCACGGCGCTCGACGGCAGCGGGAGAGCCGGTCGCCTGGCCACGCCGGCGTTCTTCCGGGAGCGGGGTCACGACGACGTGCCCGGCGGGGGCGCCCTCTCGGTGAGCGTGCCCGGCGCCGTCGCGGCGTGGGTGGACGCCCACGAGCGGTACGGCTCGCTGCCCCTGGCCGAGCTGCTGGCGCCGGCCATCGGATACGCCCGCGACGGCTTTCCGGTCTCCTGGCGCCTCCGCTCCGACTTCCAGGACCAGGGCGGCGACCTGAACGCTCCGGGGCGGGCCCTCTACCTCCCCGGCGGACAGCCTCCGCCGCTGGGCGGGCTGCTGAAGAACCCCGCCCTCGCCCGGACCCTGGAGCGGATCGCCAAGGAGGGAAAGGCCGGCTTCTACCGCGGCCCCGTGGCCGAGAGGATCGCCGCCTTCGTCGAGGCCGAGGGAGGGTATCTGCGAGCCGGCGACCTGGCCGAGCACACCTCCACGTGGGTCGAGCCCCTGGCCGGGGACTACCTGGGTCACCGCTTCCACGTGCTGCCGCCCGCCACACAGGGGGTGGCCATGCTGGCACAGATGGAGATGGCGAAGTCGTTCGACATCAACGAGTTGGGCCACAACACCTCGAGCTATCTCCACACGTTGATCGAGCTCAAGAAGCGGGCGTTCGCCGATCGGGACCGCTTCGTCGCCGATCCCGCGCATGTCGACGTTCCGGTCGAGCGCATGCTCGACCCGGCCTACCTGCGGAGTCGCGCCGCCGCCGTGGATGCCGCCCGTGCCGCGGAGGACGTGGTGCCCGGATTCGGCCGGCCCGTGGCGGAGGGGACGGGGCCCGCGGAGCGCGACGACGGCGGCGACACCGTCTACCTCACCGTGGTGGACGCCGAGGGCAACGCCGTGAGCTGGATCCAGAGCCTCTTCGCCGGCTTCGGGTCCGGCCTGCTGGAGCCGGAGACCGGCGTGATGCTCCAGAACCGCGGCGCGCTGTTCACGCTGAACGAGGACCATCCCAACGTGGTGGCGCCCGGAAAGAGGCCCTATCACACCCTGAGCCCGGCCCTCGCCACTTCGGACGGCCGGCTCGCCTTCACCGTCGGCACGCCGGGTGGGGACAGCCAGACCCAGTCCATCCTCCAGATCGTGCACAACCTCCTCCTGTTCGACATGACGCCTCAGGAAGCGGTGGAGGCGCCCCGCTACCGCAGCTACAGTGGCACGTCGGTGGCGCTGGAGGACCGCGTGGCGGCGCCCGTCGTCGCCGACCTGGAGGCGAGGGGGCACCGGGTGCGGGTGGTGCACGGATGGACCGCCACGTTCGGCGGAGCGCAGATGATCGTGGTGGATCCGCGCTCCGGCACGCTCGCCGCCGCCGCCGACCCGCGGAGGGAGGCGTATGCCCTGGCCTGGTGACGCGGCGCGGACGTTCGTGGCCCTGGGCTCCCTGTTCGGCTTCCTTGGCGTGGCCGCCGGCGCGTTCGGCGCGCACGCGCTCCGGGCATCGCTCTCCGCCGGGGACATGACGACGTTCGAGATCGCCGTGCGCTATCAGCTCGTGCACGCCCTCGCCCTGGTGGCGGCGGCCTGGGTCGCCACCCGATGGCCCGGCGGCGCGGCGACGGCCTCCGGATGGCTGTTCGCCCTGGGCATCGTGGTGTTCTCGGGCAGCCTCTACGTGCTGGTGCTGGCGGGCCAGCGCTGGATGGGAGCCGTCACTCCGCTGGGAGGGCTGGCGTTCCTGGCCGGATGGCTGGCTCTGGCGTGGGCCGCCGTGCGCGGATGAGGCAGGCGTCCTGCGCGCCGCTCTGCGGGCCCGCGGCCCCATGAACGCTCCGGGGCTGGCGCGCGCCCGGGCGCTCGTCGGGGACGCATCACGGGTGGTGGTCCTCACCGGCGCCGGGGTGAGCGCCGAATCGGGCGTACCCACCTTCCGCGGCCCCCAGGGCCTGTGGAAGCGGCACCGTTCCGAAGAGCTGGCGACGCCCGGGGCCTTCGCCCGCGATCCCCGCCTGGTGTGGGAGTGGTACGCCTGGCGCCGCGACACGGTGGGCGCGTGCGCACCCAATCAAGGTCACCGGGCGCTGGCCGCCTTCCAGGCCTCGCGCGCCGGCGTGACGCTGGTGACCCAGAACGTGGACGGGCTCCACGAGATCGCCGCCCGGGAGGCCGCGGGCCGGGAATCCGAGCCGGCGGCTCCGGTGGAGCTGCACGGCTCGCTCTTCCGGGTGCGGTGCACGAGCTGCGGCACCCGCAGGGCGCACCGGGAGCCGGTCGACGCCTCCGACGTCTCCACCCTGCCCCGCTGCGGCGCGTGTGGCGCGCTCCTCCGCCCAGACGTGGTCTGGTTCGGCGAGCCTCTGGATCCCGGAATCCTGGCGGCGGCGTTCGAGGCGGCCAGGGGCGCCGACGTCTGCCTGGTGGTGGGAACCAGCGCGGTGGTGCATCCGGCCGCGTCCCTGCCCCTGGCGACCCTCGAGAGCGGGGGCGCCGTGGTGGAGGTGAATCCCGAGGCGACGCCGGTGACCCGCTCCGCCTCGGTCAGCCTCCGGGGTCCTGCGGGGGATCTGCTCCCTCCCCTCCTGGGCTGACGTCCCCGGCATCCTCCCGCGCCTCTCCGCCGTCGCCCGCCGGCGCCCTGCCGGTGGCCTCCACGACGTCCTCCGGCTCCACCGTGCGCGCGGTTCCGTCGCGCCTGGGGTCGGCGGCCGCGATCCACGCCTCTCCGTCCCAGGCCACCGCGTGCACGCCCCCGAACCAGGGATCCCAGTCCTGGAAGAGCGGTCCCGAGTCGTGCTCGCCCAGGGAGATGCCGCGCTCCGCCGCCAGGGGACGCAGCAGGCTGTCGCCGAAGGGTGCCAGCACGCGTGAGGTGCTGCGGGCGGAATCGATCCAGACGACGCCTTCCGGCACGAGGCGGTGTCGGCCCGCCGCGTCCGGCTCCACGTGGATGCGCAGCGCCTCCACCGATTCCGGGAGCGTTTCGCCGGCGATCCAGGTGGCTACCACCTGTACGATGGCGGAGATGCCGCGAGGACCGCCGGGACTTCCCAGCACCAGCTCGGGCCGCCCGTCCCGGATCAGCACGGTGGGAGCGGCCCACCAGCGGCCGTCTCCGTCGCCCGGGCGGCCACCCACCGCCGCCGGCGGCGTGTCTTCCCGGACCGCCCCGGGGTCCGCCGCGGTGTCCCCGGCCGTACGACCGGTGGCCGCGCCGCCCGCTGCCGCAGCCGGAAAGAACCCGAGCCCTCAGGCCATGAATCCGGCGCCGTAGGGCCGTCCGAGGCTGAGCGTGACGGCCACGGCCGTTCCCGCGCCGTCCAGCACCGAAACGTGCGTCGTCTGGTCGCCTCGCCCCGACGTGTCGGGCGCGGGGGGAGGAGCCGCCGGACGCGGCGGGCGATCGGGCGTGGAGGCTGGAGCCGACCTTCCGAGCGTGTCGGCGCCCGGCAGGGGCAGCGGCGGCAGCCCCGCCAGGAACGCGTCGGGATCGGTGGCCCTCGAGCGCCCCCACCCCAGGGCTTCCGCCATCCACGCCGTGCGCGGGAGACCCGGATCTCGCAGGGCTTCCCCGGGAGCCGACTCCAGGAAGGCCAGGGCCCGCAGCACCACCGGCCCTCCGAAGGGCTCGGGAGCCGTCAGGACGGTGCGGCCGCGGTACTGGCCCGAGATCGGAGCCGTGGAGCGGACGTCGGGAGGGCGGGCCAGCCAGGCCGCGGCGCCGCCGTACCCCCGCGCTTCCAGGGCGTCGGCCAGGGCCGAGGCCAGGGTGCCCGACGTCAGGGTGGCGGGTCCTCCCTCGGCCACGGCCCGCAGGGTGGCCGCGAGCGCCGGATTCGTGATCCGCGTGCCCTCCGTGGGGATCGAGCGGTCGGCGTTCAGGGTGAGCACCTGCGTGAGCGAGTCGCCCAGCAGTCGCGGGTACTCCCGCACGATCATGCGGTGGCGGTAGCGGCCGAGGAGCCAACCCTCCTCGGCCGCGCGGATGGCCGGCTCGACCAGCTCCTCCCAGGAGAGGTTCCCGCTCCCGTGCCGCTCCCACGCGTGTCCCAGGACGGCCAGCGCGCTGGGCGGCTCCAGCGCGGGCTCCCCCCCACCCGCCGCCAGCGCCTGCGCTTCGTCGGCGTGGATCACCGCCGCTTCGCCCTCCCGGGGACCCACCAGCAGGACCGCGTGGCCCCCCAGACCCGACTCGGAGGGCTCGGCGGCGCCCAGGACGAGGGCGGCGGCCACGGCGGCGTCCACGGCGTTGCCACCCAGGGCCAGAATGCGCACGCCCGCGTCGGTGGCCTCGGGCGTGGCGGCGCTCACCGCGCCCCCAGGAGGCGGCGGGCGCTGCGCATCCCTGTCGCCGTCGCCACCGCATCCTGCGGTGAGCACGCCGGCGAGGATGAACGGCAGGACCATGCCTCCGCGGCCGACCATGGTCGTGGGTTGCTCCCTTTCGCGTGGATCGTCGAGGGGCGGAGGGACGCCCGTAGAACCGTGCCCCGTCGCAAGAGCGGGGCCAGGACCGGGGGCCGATCCACGGCGCCGACGGACCCGGGGCGGCCCGTCGGGGGTTTACTAGAGAGCCGCGGGACAGCCGGAGTCCGCGGTGCCGGTGACCGGCGGGGCCGCCCCGATGGCCGCGCGCGCTCGAGTGATCGACGGAGGACTCCACCATGCTGCTGCGGCATCCTTTCCGGTGCGCTGGCGCGCCGATCGTGGTTCTGGCCCTGCTCCTGACGGCATGCGACGGCGGGACGGACGCACCCGTCCCCGCCTCGGTGGCCGTGTCGCCGTCCGAGGCGATCATCGAGCAGATCGGCGCCACCCGCCAGTTCACGGCCCGCGTCGAGGAGGCGGATGGGGGGGTGATCCAGGACGCCGCGGTCACCTGGGCCAGCAGCGACATCGGCGTGGCCACCGTCGACGCACAGGGCGTCGCGACGGCGACGGGCACGGGCACCACTACCATCACCGCCACCGCCGGTGCGGTGAGCGACGACGCCACGCTGACGGTCGTCACGGCCGAGTTCGCCTGCCTGCCCTCCGACGGCACGCCCGTCGCGCTCGCGGTGGGCGGATCCATGCTCGTGACCGACCCGGGAGCCTTCTGCCTCACACTGCCGAGCACCACCGGGCAGGAGTACCTGGTGGGGATCCAGTCCATCGCCCAGGACGGCGAGACCCGGACCCCGGTGCTCGTGCAGTCGAGCACCGCGCCCCTCGCAGCCCCGCCGCCGGCCGCGAGCGCACCCGCTCCCGGTCCCCGCGTCACCGGCGGCCAGGCCGCGTCCCTCGCGCGTCTGGACGATCCCGCCTTCCAGCGCCGCCTGGCATGGCGGGCGCAGCACACGCGCTGGATGGAGCGGGACGCCGAGTACCTGCGCA
>JAHWKH010000130.1 GCA_019347995.1 Gemmatimonadota bacterium
CTCCCGACGTGAAGAAGGTGATGAGGCCCAGGAGGTCGTACGCGGCGCGGATGAGCACGTCGAGCCCGGTCTCCGCCAGGCCCAGCTCCTCCAGGAAGGCGGCGCGCTCCTCGGCCTCGAGCTCGGCCAGCTCGGCCTCGATGGCCGAGGAGATCATCACCACCTTCTCGTCCTCCCGCGCCTCGGGGTCGTCGGCGGCCACGGCGTCGCGCAGCGCCCGCACCCACGCGTTGTCGCCGCCCGATAGGTCCTCCTCGGCCACGTTGGCGACATACAGGACCGGTTTGGCGGTGAGGAGCTGAAACCTCTTGATCAGATCGCGCTCGTCGGGCTCCAGGCGCAGCGATCGCACCGGCTTCCCCTCGGAGAGAGCCGCCAGGACCTTCTCCAGGACGGCCGCTTCCCGGATGGCCTCCTTCTCGCCGCTCTTCGCCTGCTTCGCCACCCGCTCCAGCCGTCGCTCCACCATGTCCAGGTCGGAGAGGGCCAGCTCGGTCTCGACGATCTCGCGGTCGCGCACCGGGTCCACGTCGCCCAGGACGTGCGTCACGTCGGGGTCGTCGAAGCAGCGCAGCACGTGCGCCACCGCGTCGACCTCGCGGATGTTGCCGAGGAACTTGTTGCCCAGGCCCTCGCCCTCCGAGGCGCCCTCCACCAGCCCGGCGATGTCGACGAACTGGATCACGGTGGGGACACGGGCCTTCGATTCCGCCAGCTCGTGGATGCGGTCGAGCCTCTCGTCGGGCACCTCCACGGTGCCGATGTTGGGGTCGACCGTGCAGAAGGGGTAGTTCTCCGACGGCGCGCCGGCCGCCGTGAGGGCGTTGAAGAGGGACGACTTCCCCACGTTGGGAAGGCCCACGATTCCGACTCTGATCATCGTCTGGTCCCGCGTCTCACCTACAAGGAAAAGGCGCGCCCGCAGAGGGCGCGCCCGGTGCTCAAGAGGCTAGCCGCGACAGGCCTTTGGGTCAATTCGTCGACCCATGGACGCAGACGCGACGGCTCGTTCCGTCCGGGTCCGGGACGCCGAGGTCGCGGCGACGGAGTCGTCCGGGCTATGTTTCATCATCGTGGCAGCCCGCCGCGATCCTCCTTCACGCGCCCTCGGGCCCGACGGCCACGACGGGAGGTGCTCGTGCTCTCGATCTACCTGTTCAGCCTCGTCCTCGGTGGCGGCGCCCTGGCGGTGTCCGTGCTGGGTGACGCGTTCGGCGGCGCCGGCGACGTGGACGTGGGCGGGGACATGGACGTGGACGCCGATGGCGGCGACGGCCACGCGAAGATCTTCTCCCTGCGGGCCGTGGTGTACGCCCTCTTCGGCTTCGGCGCGGTGGGCACCGCGCTGACGCTGTGGGTGCCCGGCCTCGCCTCGCCGGCGCGCCTGGGGCTCGCCGTCGCGGGAGGGCTGGCATCGGGCGCGCTCATCACCGCGCTCTTCCGCTGGCTGGACGCCACCGACAGCGGCGCCCCCCCCGGCGACGCCACCTTCGTGGGCCTCTCGGGCGCGGTCACCCTCCCCCTCTCGGCCGGCACGCCCGGAGCCATCGCGGTGGAGCGCGGCGCGCGCCGCTATACCCTGCGCGCCCTGCCCCACGCCACGGGGGGCGGGCCGCCCGGCGACCCGGCGGCCTGGACGTCGGTGGTGGTGGTGGAGATGGAGGGCGGCGTGGCCCGTGTCGTACCGGTGGACGAGGACCTGGCGCTCGAACCCTGACCCCCGCGGCGCCCGCGCCGCTCCTGGAGGATACCATGGACCCCATCTTCGCTCCCGTCGTCCTGGCCGCCGTCATCCTCGTCGCGGCGCTGGTGGCCGTCGGCACCGTGCGCGCCCTCATCGTCATCGTGCCGCCCAACCGGGCGGCGGTCATCACGGGGCGCACGCGCCGGATCGAGGACGGCACGCGAGTCGGCTACCGCTGGGTCATCGGCGGGCGCACGCTGCGCATCCCCATCATCGAGACGGTCCAGTACATGAACCTGGAGACGGTTCCCATCGAGATCAGCGTCCACAACGCGTTCTCGAAGGGCAACATCCCGCTCAACGTGGAGGCCATCGCCAACGTCAAGATCGCCTCCCAGCCCGAGCACGTCTTCAACAACGCCGTGGAGCGCCTCCTGGGGAAGACGGAGGACGAGGTCCGCCTGCTCGCCAAGGACACGCTCATGGGCAACCTGCGCGGCGTGCTGGCGACCCTGACGCCCGAGGAGGTCAACGAGGACCGGCTGGGCTTCGCCCGCGCCCTCGCCGAGGACGCCGGGGAGGATCTGGCCGCGCTCGGCTATCACCTCGACGTGCTCAAGATCCAGAACGTGAGCGACGAGCGCGGCTACCTCGAGGCGATCGGACGCAAGAAGGCCGCGGAGGCGGTGCGCGACGCCGAGATCGCCGAGGCCAACGCCCAGGCCGACACCAAGGAGGCGCGCGCCGAGGCGGTCAAGCGCGCCGAGGTCATCCAGGCCCGGGCCGACATCGACGTGGCCGAGGCGCAGAACGAGCTCCGGGTCCGCCAGGCTCAGCTCGACCAGGAGGGCGAGAGCGCCGAGCGCACCTCCCGCGTTCGGGCCGAGCAGGCCGAGGTCGAGGCCCAGCGCGAGTTGGAGAAGCGCCGCGTCGAGCGAGAGCAGGAGCGGCTACGGGCCGACGTGGTCGAGCCCGCCAACGCCGAGCGGGAGGCCGCGCGCGCACGCGCCGAGGGCGAGGCGGCGCCCATCCTGGAGAAGGGCAAGGCGCACGTCGACGTGCTGCGCCGCCTCTACGCCGAGATCCGCGAGGGGGGCGACGAGGCGTTCGCCGTCTTCATGGCCGACAAGCTCCCCGGCCTGCTGGGCACCGCGGTGGAGGCGGTGAAGGGCGTGGACATCGATCGGGTGGTCGTGATGGACGGCGGCGACGGCAGGGGCGTCTCGGGAGCCGTGAACCAGCGCGTGAAGGGCGCCCTGGGCACGGTGGAAACCCTGGCGGCGGCGCTCGGGCTCGACCTGGAGGAGGTCTTCAAGGCGACGAACCGGAAGGCCATGCAGGCGGCGCCCGCCCAGGTCCCCGGCGATACGGGGGCACCGGGCCCACGTTCCCGCGTCGCGGCCGTACTCCGGACCCCCGAGGCGGGGACCCCCGCCAGCCCGCCGCCCGTCGACGACGGCGACCCGGGCGGCAACGGGGGCTGAGGCGGTGTCCTACCGCTCCAGTGACTCCTGAATGGCCATCACCAGGGCCGGATAGCGCTCGTACGCCCACCGGGCCTCCTCGAGGTCGAGGCGCTCCCGATTCGTGTGGGCGTAGCGCTCCTCCCCGGGGGCGAAGCCCAGCGTCGGCACCCCGTGCACGCCGTGGGTCCAGCCGCCGTCGGTGGCGAACGTCCAGGGACGGATCCGGGCCGCCTCGCTCCCGTCCCGGGTGCCCACGGCCGCGGCGGCGGCACGCACCACCGGCGCGTCCGGGTCCATGAGGAAGCCGGGCGTGAAGAGCTTGCGCTCCCGCTCGAGCCCCGTCCACGTGCGCTGCGTCTCGCGACTCATGCGCACCTCCACGCCGAAGCCCTCGGGGAGCTCGGGAAGACGGGCATCGAGCACGTCTCGCACCCGCGCCAGCAACGCCTCGTCCGTGGCGTCGGGGAGGACGCGCCAATCGAGGGCCACGACCACCTCGTCGGGGATCACGTTGCGGCTGGCGGGCGAGACCTCGACGGACGTGGCGGCGACCGTGGCGGCGCCGAGGAGAGCGTCGGAGGGCTGATCGCCCCTCAGCTCCCAGAACACCGCCTCCAGCACCGCCGGCAAGAGGCTCAGGGCGTTGAGGGCCCGGGCGGGGGCGCTGGCGTGGCCGGCCAGGCCATGGATGACGATCTCCACCTCGCCGCGGCCGCGGTGGCCGATGCACACGTCGCCGTGGGTCGCCTCTCCGATGATCACGGCGGCGGGCTTCACCTCGCCCGACTCCATGAGGTGCTGCATCCCCAGCCCGCCTCTCTCCTCGAGCACCGTGTGCGCCACCCATACGTCACCGGAGGCCCGCCCCTTCAGGCGGGCCGCCGCGTGGGTCTGGAGGGCCAGGGGACCCTTGATGTCCATGGCTCCCCGGCCGTGGAGGAAGCCGTCCTCCACCGCGCCGGAGAACGGCGGGTGATCCCACGCCGAGGGGTCGCCCTCCGACACCACGTCCAGGTGGCACGACAGCATGACGCTGGGCCCGCTCCCGGTGCCGGGAATCCGACCCAGGACGTTGCCCGCGGCGTCCAGGTGGACGTCCTGGAATGCCAGCGCCTCCAGCTCCCGCCGCACCCGCTCCGCAACGTCGCCCTCGGCACCGGGCGGGGAGGGGATCCGGATGAGCTCCCGGGCGAAGGAGAGCGCCGCCTCGAACGAAGGGGTGGTGGTGGCCATGGCTGCCGCCCTCAGATGAACAGGCTCTTGAGGGCCTCGAACAGGGTGGACAGCGGCCCCGCTCCCCCGGCGCCCCCGGGGGTGATGCCGTGCACCTGGGCGAACCAGGGCGCGAGCACCAGCGCCACGACGCTCATGAGCTTGATGAGGATGTTGAGCGAGGGGCCCGAGGTGTCCTTGAACGGATCGCCCACGGTGTCACCCACGACCGCGGCCTTGTGGGGATCCGAGCCCTTGCCGCCGTAGGCGCCGCCCTCGATGTACTTCTTGGCGTTGTCCCACGCTCCCCCTGCGTTGGCCATGAAGAGCGCCATGAGCACGCCGGTCACGGTGGCCCCGGCCAGGAGGCCGCCCAGCGCCTCCACCCCGAGGAAGAAGCCCACCACCACCGGGGCGAACACGGCCACCACGCCGGGCAGCACCATCTCCTTCAGGGCCGCGCGCGTCGAGATGTCCACGCAGCGGGCCGAATCGGGCTTGGCGGTGCCCTCCATGAGGCCGGGGATCTCCTTGAACTGCCGCCGCACCTCGGCCACCATCCCCGCCGCCGCGCGGCCCACGGCCGTCATGGTGAGGGCGGCGATGAAGAACGGCAGCATGCCGCCGATGAACAGGCCGATGACCACCCTCGGCTGGATGATGTCGATGCCGGTGTCCCGGAGGCCGACCTTGGACGCGTAGGCGCTGAACAGGGCCAGCGCCGTCAGCGCTGCCGATCCGATGGCGAAGCCCTTCCCGATGGCCGCCGTCGTGTTGCCGATGGCGTCCAGCGAGTCGGTGATGGCGCGCGTCTCCTTGCCGAGCCCGCTCATCTCGCTGATTCCGCCGGCGTTGTCGGCGATGGGCCCGTAGGCGTCCACCGACATCGTGACGCCCACGGTGGCCAGCATTCCCACGGCCGCGATGCCGATGCCGTAGAGGCCGGAGAACATGTGGGCGGAGAAGATCGCGCCGCAGATGAGGAGCAGCGGGATGGCGGTGGACTCCATGCCCACGGCCAGCCCGGTGATGATGTTGGTGGCCGCGCCGGTCTGGCTGGCGTCGGCGATCCTGCGCACCGGAGCCGCGGCCGTGTAGTACTCGGTGGCCAGTCCGATGAGGATGCCCACCAGGGTGCCGGCGACGATGGCGGCCCACGGACCCCACGAGGGATAGAGCTGCCCGGTGAGCGGGTCGATGGCCTGGAAGCCGAGGGCCTGCACTACGAACCACATGATCACGAGGAAGATCGCCGCGGCGATGAACGTCACGTTGCGCAGCGCGCCGGCCGGGTCGGTCCGCTCCAGCACCTTCATCATGCCGATGCCCACCAGCGAGGCCAGGAGCCCCACCATCACCGTCAGCAGGGGCAGCGCCACGGCCTCGGCGGCGTTCGCCGCGAAGGCCACCGACGTGGCGCCGATGGCGATCGTCGCCACCATCGAGCCGACGTAGGACTCGAAGATGTCGGCGCCCATGCCGGCCACGTCACCCACGTTGTCGCCCACGTTATCGGCGATCGTCGCGGGGTTGCGCGGATCGTCCTCCGGGATGCCCGCCTCCACCTTCCCCACCAGGTCGGCGCCCACGTCGGCCGCCTTGGTGTAGATGCCGCCACCCACGCGGGCGAACAGCGCGATGGAGCTGGCGCCCATGGCGAAGCCCGACACGACCTCCGCGAAGAACGGGAGGTCGCCGGTGCCGGGAATCGCATCGGCCGCCATGAACCAGTAGAGGACGCCGAGGCCGATGAGGCCCAGCGCCGCCACCGACAGCCCCATCACGGCGCCGCCGAAGAAGGCCACGCGCAGCGCCTTCCCCTGCCCCGAGGTGTTGGCCGCCGCCGTGGTGCGGACGTTGGCGCGCGTCGCCGCCTTCATCCCGAAGAAGCCGGCGAGCACGGAGCTCAAGGCTCCCGCCAGATACGCCAGCGCGGTGGGGCCACCCGCGTCGCCGGGGAGCGCGATCCACAGCAGGAGGGCCACCACACCCACGAAGATCGCCAGGACCGAGTATTCCCGGCGCAGGAAGGCCATGGCTCCGTCGTGGATCTGCTCGGCGAGGTCCAGCATTCCGGCGCTGCCGCCCGGCTGCCGCTTCACGTAGCCGTAGATCCCGCCGGCGGCGCCCAGCCCCAGAAGTCCGAGAACCCAGGCCCAGCTCGTCAGTGTAACGATGTCGGTCATGCTTGCCGCATTCCTCTACCTTGGGAGTCCGCTCTCCGGCGGGGGCATCCACCCCATCCGCCTTCTCTCATCGGTTGAAGCGATTCATGGCCGCTTCGACGCCTTCGTCCAACCACAGCTGCACCGCCCCGGTGAGCTCGGACAGGAGCTCCACCACCACGTCCTCGTCCTCCTCCGGCATGGGGGAGAGGACCCAGTCGGACAGGTCCACACCCTCCGGTCGGCGTCCGACGCCGATGCGCAGCCGCGCGTACGACTGCGTGCCCAGCGCTCCTTCGATGGAGCGCAGGCCGTTGTGTCCGCCGGCGCCGCCCGAGGGACGGATGCGCACCCTGCCCACGTCGAGCGATGCGTCGTCGACCACCACCAGGAGGTCCTGGGTCGGGTCCCACCGTCCCACCTCGGCCGCTACGGCCAG
>JAHWKH010000131.1 GCA_019347995.1 Gemmatimonadota bacterium
GAGGGCCTCCTCGATGTGGTGCTCGGGGAACGGCGCGTAGGCCGTGATGTCCCGGAAGCCCGCCTTCCTCAGCTCGTGGATCGCGTCGACCGTCGAGTCGAGGTATTCGAAGGAGGCGAGGACGCCTCTCGTCTCAGCCATGGGCCGCCTCCTCCTTCTTACGCTGATGCCTGAGCGGTGCGGGCAGGACCTCCTTCAGCTCGGCGATCGCCACGGGCGGCAACAGCCGGGTGAAGAGGAGGAACCAGAAGCCGAACCAGGCGAAGCTGCCCACCAGGATCCCCATCTCGACCCACGACGGCCGGTAGACGCCGAACGCGAAGGGCACGAAGTCGTGGGCGGTGGAGGTGACGATGATGACGAAGCGCTCGAACCACATGCCGATGTTGATGAAGATCGAGATGACGAACAGCGCCGGGATGGAGTGCCGGACGCGCTTGAACCAGAGCATGATGGGCACGAGCCCGTTGCACGTCAGCATGATCCAGGTGGCCCACCAGTAGCTGCCGAAGAGCCGGTTCCAGAACATGCCGCGCTCGATCTCCTCCCCGCTGTACCAGGCCATGAAGAATTCCTGGAGGTACGCGTAGAGCACGATGAGCGACGTGAGCAGGCAGAGCTTGGCCAGGGCGTCGAAGTGCTTCGTGGTGAGGTAGGCCTCGAGCCCGAAGTACTTCCGCATGGGCACGGCCAGCGTGATCACCATGGCGACGCCGCTGAAGATGGCGCCGGCCACGAAGTAGGGGGCGAAGACCGTGGCGTGCCAGCCGGGCACGATGGACATGGCGAAGTCCCACGACACCACCGAGTGCACGCTCAGCACCAGCGGCGTGGCCAGCGCGGCCAGGAAGACGTAGGCCTTCCCGAAGTGGTGCCACTCCCGGTCGGTGCCCTTCCAGCCCAGCGACGTGAACGTGTAGAGCTTCTTCCTCAGGCCCGTGGCGCTCTCCCGGGCCGCCGCCATGTCGGGGATGGTCCCCAGGTAGAAGAAGACCGCGGACACGGTGAAGTACGTGGTCACGGCGAACACGTCCCACACCAGCGGGCTTCTGAAGTTGGGCCAGAGGAAGCGGCTGTTGGGATAGGGGAAGAGCCAGTACGCCAGCCAGGCCCGCCCCACGTGGATGAGGGGGAAGAGCCCCGCGGTCATCACGGCGAACACGGTCATGGCCTCCGCCGCCCGGTACACCGACTGTCGCCACGGCGCCCGGAAGAGGAAGAGGATGGCGCTGATGAGCGTGCCCGAGTGCGCGATGCCGACCCAGAACACGAAGGTGGTGATGTAGACGCCCCAGCCCACCGGCTTGGTGATGCCGGCGACGCCGATCCCCTTCCAGAGCTGGATGCCCCAGCTGACGAAGAAGAGCCCGACGCCCGCCCCGGCGAGGCCCAGCAGGATCCACCACCCCCGGCCCGGCCTCGCCAGGACCCGGAGGATGTCCTTGTTGACGTCGCTGTAGCGCTCGACGTCCGGGTGGGTGAGGGCGCCGCGCCGCTCCTTCACGGCCACTTCCGGAGTCGCCATCTAGTGCTCCGCCGATTCGACGGCGTGGAACGTGACCTTCTTCAGGTAGTTCACGGCGGGCTGCGTGTTGATGAAGTCGTCCAGCACCCGGTAGGTGCGCTCGTTCGCGATGTCGCGCGACACCGTGCTGTCGTGGTCGCGGGCGTTGCCGAACGTGATGGCCTCGGCGGGACACGTCTGCTGGCAGGCGGGAACGATGGCCTCGGTGGCCAGCGGCCCACCCTCCAGGGCGGCGCGGTTCTGCCCCTCGCGGATGCGCTGCACGCAGTACGTGCACTTCTCCATGACGCCGTTCTCGCGCACCGTCACGTCGGGGTTGTACTGCCAGTTGAGCGGCTCGGGAACGTCCGTGTAGGTGTACCAGTTGAACACCCGCACCTTGTAGGGGCAGTTGTTCGCGCAGTAGCGCGTGCCCACGCAGCGGTTGTAGACCTGGGCGTTGATGCCGTCGGGCGTATGGTACGCCGCGAAGACGGGGCAGACGGGCTCGCAGGGCGCGTTGCCGCAGTGCTGGCAGAGCATGGGCAGGAAGCGCACGTCCAGCGGGCCGGCGTGGGTGGCGTCGATCTGCTCGTAGTAGCGCTCGAGGCGGATCCAGTGCATCTCGCGCCCCATGCGCACCATGTCCTCGCCGACCCACGGCACGTTGTTCTCCGCCTGGCAGGCCACGACGCAGGCGCTGCAGCCGGTGCACTTGTCCAGGTCGATGGCCATGGCCCAGCGCGGCGTCTCCTCCCAGTCGGCGTACTCTCCGTACCGGGTGCCGGCCAGGGGGTAGCTCTCGGGCACGCCCTCCGTCTCAGTGGGCACGAAGCCGCCGCCGCCCTGGAGCTCCTTGAGCGGCCCGTGCCCGCCCTCGTCGGCGTGCTCCTCCTCGCCCACCGGCTGCTGCTCGGCCAGCTCGTCGTGGGCCTCCAGGCTCTCCGTCTCGGAGCCGGAGGCGCCGCCGGTGAGGCCGGCCAGCGCCACGGCCGGCGCGATGGGCCGGTTCTGCTGGCTGTCCGAGCCCTCGATGTCGGCGAAGCGCTCGCGCACGCCGGTGGGCTCGATGGAGACCCGCGTGGCGAGCTGCACCAGCGCGCCCGAGGGCTGCTCGGCCACCGCCGGCAGGAGCTGCATGGGATTGACGCCGAAGCCGTCTGCGTAGCGGCCCATGCTCGTGTGGCCGCCGCCGGTGGGGATGGCCACCACGTCTTCGCGCACACCGGGATAGGGCCACACGGCCACGGCGAGCTCGCCGTGGGGCGACGTCACCGTCACCACGTCGCCCTTCACGAGGCCGAGGCGCTCGCAGGTGCGGGGGTTCACCTCGATCCAGGAGCTCCACGTCACCTTCGTGACCGGGTCGGGCAGCTCCTGCAGCCAGGGGCGGTTGGCGAACTTGCCGTCGCCCAGCCGCGACGACGGGTACACCACCAGAGTGAACTCCCGGCCCTCGCCGTCGATGAGGGGCGGATCGAACGAGAGGGGGCTGTCGGGCGAGCGCAGCGTGGCGTCCTGTCCGGCGCCGCCCGCGGCGAGGGTCGTGCCTCCCGCCGCGCCGGCCTGCTGGCCTCCCGCTCCACCCTGCTGCGCGTCCGCCTGCGGGCCGGCCGCTCCCGCCGCCGGCCCCGCGTCTGTGCCCTGCACCCCCACCTCCAGCACGCCCCGCTTCAGCGTGGTGCGCCAGAACGCGTCGAAGTCGCCGTCGGCGCCGGCCACGCCCTGGAGCTGACGCCAGCGGTTCTGCAGGTGCTCGTGGAACGAGCCGGCCTCGAGGGGCTGGCCCAGCCGCTGCGCCACCGAGAGCAGCACGTTGCCTGTGTGCTTCGAGTCGAAGAGCGGCACCGGCCGCATGACCGGCTGACGGAGCGCATACAGCCCGGGCCGGGGATTGGAGTCGCCCCAGGCCTCCAGGTAGTGGTGGTCGGGCAGGACCAGGTCGGCCATGGCGGCCGTCTCGTCGGGCGCCGACGCGAACGCGACCTTGAACGGCACGCGCGCGAAGGCGTCGGCGAAGCCCGAGGCCGGAGGCAGGGAGTAGGCGGGGTTGGCCTCGTGCACCATGGCCACGCCCACGGCCCCCGAGGCCATCGCCCGGATGGCCGCCTCCATGTCGCGGTACGGCCGGTCGGCCTGTCCGATCCACCCCGTCTGGAGCTGGACCGTGCTGCCCACGTTGCCCGCCACGGCGTTGAGCACCAGCACGGCGACGTTCGCCGCCGTGGCGTTGCGGTGCTGCCCGCCCACGCCGGGGCCCACGGCCAGGCTCGGCCCCTCGCTCATGAAGCGCTCCGCCAGCGCCTCGATGTCGGCGGCCTCCACGCCGGCGGCCTGCGCGGCCGAAGCGGCGTCGAACTCCTGCAGCATCGCGCCGTAGGGTCCGGCGCCCCGCCCGCTCCCGGCGGCGATGAGATTCGCCATGGCCAGCGCCACGGCGGCCTCGGCGCCCGGGCGGATGGGCACCCAGTCGTCGGCGTTGAGGCCGGTGAGGGACAGGTGCGGCGTCACGGCCACGAAGCGGCCCTTGGAGCCCATGGCGTCGGCCACCGTGGAGCGGGCGAAGCCCCGGCCGTACTCCACCGGGCTCAGCCACGTCTCCAGGAAGTCGGCGCCGAAGGAGACGATGAGGCGGGCGCGCTCGAAGTCGTAGTGGGGCAGCACCGCGCGTCCGAACGCGATGCGCGCGGCCTCCCGCAGGGGCGCCGCGCTCAAGGCGTCGTAGCGTACGCGGGTCCCGCCCACGCTGGTGACGAAGCTGTCGAACAGGTCCGACAGCGAGGGTCCGGTGTGGCCCGTGACCAGCAGCACGTTGCCGGCCGCGCCCTGGATGCGCTGGGCCAGCGCCTCCTCGGCCTCGTCCCAGGTGACCGAGGTCAGCTCGCCGTCCTGCCGCAGCATGGGCGTGGCGTAGCGGTCGGGATCGTAGAGGCCCTGCAGCCCCGAATGGCCGCGATGGCACAGCGCGCCCCGGGATATCGGGTGCGCCGGATTGCCCTCCAGCTTCACCACGCGCCCTTCCCGGGTGCGGGCCCAGATGCCGCAGCCGGCGGGGCATTCGCCGCACACGCTGGTGTACCACGTGGCGATGCCCGGGGTGACGTCCTCCGGCGGGATCACGTAGGGGATGAGCTTCTCGGCCTCGCCCGTGGAGCAGCCGGCCAGGCCGGCTCCGGCGCCGGTGACGCCCAGGACCTTGAGGAAGTCGCGCCGCTTGATGCCGTCGGTCATGGAACCCGCGCCGTTGTCACTCATCAGTAGTGGCAGACCGTGCAGTCACGCGATGCCCCGCGCTCGACGTGGCAGCTGATGCACCACCCCATGTTGTCCCCGCCCCAGGCCGGGTCCTGCTCCTCGATGGGGCCGAACGTCTCCACGGGCCCGTGGCACTCCTGGCACTCGATCTGGGCCACCGCCACGTGCCGCATGTGGGGGAAGTGGACGTGGTCGGCGACCTTGTAGACACGCACCCACTCGATGGTCTCCTGGTTGCGCCAGGCGGTCATGACCTTGGCCACCTCCTCGGGGTTCTCAGCCCCGGGGATCGCCTGGTGGCAGCCGGCGCACACCTGGACCGGGGGGATCCCGGCGTCCACGGAGCGGTCCGCCGAGAAGTGGCAGTACATGCACTCCATCTGGTAGGTGTCGGTGTGGATGTCGTGGGGGAAGTCGACGGGCTGGAAGCCGGTGGTGGCTTCGGCGGGCTCCTCCTGCGCGGGGGGGGCGGGGGCGGCCTGCTCGCCGCCCCCCTGTCCCTGCCAGGCGGACGCGCCCATGCCCGCGACGGCCAGGCCCGCGGCCGCGGCCGCGATCATCCAAGGCTTCTTCATCGTATCCAGGCCCGAGGGTCCGGAGGGAATCTCGCCGGCTGGTGCCGG
Organism: Gemmatimonadota bacterium; assembly: GCA_019347995.1. Next base: position 5,383 of record JAHWKH010000131.1, read on the forward strand.
GCTGCGCATCGCGTTCGGGTGCTTCGATGTCGGTGGCGGAGACGACCCGCCGGAAAAGCCGCGCCAAGTTAGACGAGGGGCCGCAGGAGTGTCAACGCGCCGGGGGGCCAGGCGCGAGGACCCTTTCCCGCCCGGCGGGGGTTACAGGAGGCTGGCCTTTCGGGGCTCCTCGTCCACCGGCAGCGACACCCCGTCCGGTGGCTCCCGGCACCCGACACACGACCCCCATGCCCGACACCGCTTCCTCGGTGCAGGACACCCGGCCGTCTCTCGAGCTGCTGGACCGGCTCGTGGACGAGGTTGAGACCGTCTTCCACGGCAAGCGCGAGGTTGTGCGCCTGTCCGTGGCGTGCCTGCTGGCCCGCGGCCACCTCCTCTTCGAGGACGTGCCCGGCGTCGGCAAGACGACGCTGGCCCACGCGCTGGCGCGCACGCTGGGGCTCGGCTTCCGCCGCATCCAGTTCACCAGCGACCTGCTGCCGTCCGACGTCCTCGGGGTCTCGATCTACGATCCCCGCGCCGCCGCGTTCGAGGTCCGCCACGGGCCGATCTTCACCAACGTCGTGCTGGCCGACGAGATCAACCGGGCGCCGCCGCGGACCCAGTCCGGCCTCCTCCAGGCCATGCAGGAGGGGCAGGTCACCATCGACGAGGAGACGTTCGTCCTCCCGTCGCCCTTCCTGGTCATGGCCACCCAGAATCCCCTGGAGCACCACGGCACCTATCCCCTCCCCGAGAGCCAGCTCGACCGCTTCCTCATGCGCCTGAGCATCGGCTATCCCAACGAGGCCGCGGAGCGCAGGATCCTCCTGGAGTCGGCGCGCCTCGAGCCCATGCTGGACGCGCTGCAGCCGGTGCTGACCCCCGCCCAGGTGCTCCACCTGCAGGACCACGTGGAGGAGGTGCGCGTCGAGGACGCGCTGGTGGACTACCTGATGGAGGTGGTGCGCCGCACGCGCACGGCGGCGGGGCTGCGCATGGGCGTGAGCCCCCGCGGCGCCATCGGGCTCTTCCGGGCCGCCCGCGCCTACGCCATGATGCGCGGCCGGCGCTACCTGGTGCCCGACGACGTGCGCCGCCTCGCGGTGCCATGCCTGGCGCACCGGCTCCTGCCGGCGGGGGCGTCGGCGAGCACCCTGGACGCCTACGAGCACGCCGTGGCCCTCCTGGAGAAGATCCTGGAGGAGGTGGAGGTCCCCGCCTGATGGACGCGGCGCTGCGGGCCGCGCGCCGCGTGCGCGACGCCTACCGGCGGATGCGCGCCTGGCGCCGCATCTCGTTCACCCGGGGCGGCGCCGTCTTCTCGGTGGGCGCGCTGGCCGTGGGCTTCGCGGCGATGAACACGGGCAACAACCTCCTCTTCCTGCTGCTGGGCGCCATGCTCGGCTTCATTCAGACGCTCGAACATCCGGATATGGTGGGCGTGAATCCCGAGGTCGCCCACGAACACATGGCGGGCCTCAACTTCACACACGCCGTCGCCCAAGCTTGGGACGCCGGTAAGCTGTTCCACATCGATCTGAACGACCAGAATCCCGGTCGGTACGATCAGGATTTCCGCTTCGCGGCCTAC
>JAHWKH010000132.1 GCA_019347995.1 Gemmatimonadota bacterium
CCCCCCGTCGGAAGAGGTCCCCACGCCCTCCGCGGCGGCGGCCACCACGTGAACCCGGTGCCCCAGGCGGGCGAGGGCCCGTGCCTGGTCTCGAGTGGCCCACCCGATCCCCCCGACCCGGGGCGCCGGGGGGTACTCGCGGCAGATGAACCCGATGTTCACCGGCCGGCCTCCGCGGCCGGACCCTGCTCGCGCTGGAGCCTCCACAACACCACGGCCAGGCCCGAGGCGAAGCAGAACGCCTCCATGGTGCGGATCGTCGTGAACGGGATGGCCCCCAGGGCGGCCACGCCCAGGCCGATCACCCCGGCGAGATAGCCGAGCCCCAAGCCCCGCCCGAGGTCCTCGCGTGCTCCCCGGCGAAGCTCGCTGCCGACCCGGCCGGCCCGCCACAGGAGCCACACGAACAGCGCCAGGCCCACCAGCCCGCCGCCCGTGATGGCCGTGAGGACCGCGCGGCCCTCCAGGTCGGTCCAGAACACCGCCACGTAGACCGGCACGAAGAAGGCGCTGGTGAGGAGCACGGCCCGGAATCCGTACAGCACGATGATCGTGCCCGGCGGGTCCACGGCCGCGGCGGTGGCGGACAGGCCCAGCACCACCGTGGCGGTGCGGGAGACGCGCATGAGCCGCTCGTCGTCGGCCTTCGGCCGGAAGTAGCTGTAGATGTCGCGCGCCACCGTCATGCCCGTGGCGTGCAGGCGCGTGTCGGTGGTGGAGAGGATCGCGCTCATCACGGCCAGGATGATCACCACGCCGATGCCCGTCGGCACGTACGAGGTGATGAGCGTGGGGAACGCCGCGTCGGGGTTGTCCACGCCCAGCCCCGCCCCCAGCAGGGCGACCGTGGTCGCGCCCCCCAGGATGATGAGCATGGAGTAGAAGATGGAGAGCACCACGCCGGCCGCGGCCACGTGGATCTTGGCCGTGCGCACGTCGCGGGTGGCGGCGATGCGGATGAGCATGTCCTGCTCGGTCAGGATCGTCCCGAAGAAGGCCAGGAACGTGCCCGCGATGCCGAGGATCGTGTACGTGCCCCCGTGGGTGGGGCTCACGCGCGCCGGGTCCAGCGCCGCCAGCCGCTCGTTGATGGACGCCAGCCCTCCCATGTCCCCGACCATGTAGGCCAGCGCGACGACGACCGCCCCCACCATGAGGAAGCCCTGGAGCAGGTCGGTCCAAGCGACGCTCACGAGCCCGCCCATCACCGTGTAGACGATGAACACGGCGCCGATGACCCACACCATGTACTCGTAGGGCACCCCCGTGATGGCCGTGATCAGGAGGCCGGCCCCCACGAGCTGCATGATGAGGTAGAGCCAGCCGCTCAGCAGCAGGATCGAGCCCGCCAGCGGCCGCGACACCTGGTAGCCCGTGACCCGCGCCACCAGGTCTGGAAAGGTGAGCACGTTGAGGGGCCGCACGTAGCCCACCACGAAGTACAGCGCGCTCAGGCCCAGCATCAGCCCCAGGATGGTGTGCGCCATGATGGCGTAGCCCTCGGCGTAGACCGCGCCGACGAAGCCGATGACGCTCACCGAGCTGACGAAGTTGGCGATGAGGGACGTGGTGGCCAGGAGGGGGCCCATCTTCTGGCCGAACACCCAGAAGTCCATGACGTTCTTCGTGCGGGTGTAGGCCCACACGCCGATGGCCAGCACCACCAGCAGATAGAGGGTGAACGCCGCCAGGTAGTACGGGTTCACCTCAGCCACGGAGGCCCTCGTCCCGTGGGTCCGTCCCGCCCTCGCCGAAGGTCTCCTTCTCCCGAACCACCGGGGGCGGGAGCTCGGCGAACGGCCGCTTGAGGATGACGTGGGCGATCACGTAGTGGATCGCGCCCAGGCTGCCGGCCAGGATCGTGGCCAGGAAGACCAGGAACATGGACGTGGGCAGACCGAGAGTCGTCATGGGCGGCCAACCCTCCTGTTTGAATACTGTATAACGGGGCGGGCTAGTGTAGGACGGGCCCCGGGGGCTGGCAACCTCATCCCGCCCCTGTCTCCCGCCGCACCACCGGCGCGACCTCGGTCCCCAGCAGCTCGATGGCCCTGAGCACGCGGTTGTGGGGCATGGGCCCCACCGTGAGCTGGAGCAGGAAGCGGTCGTGGCGGAAGAGCTCGTGCTGGTAGAGGATCTTTTCAACGATCCGGTCCGGTGAGCCCAGGAACAGCGCGCCTCCGAGCGTGGCCTCCGCGTCGAACCGCTGCCGCGTGATGGGCGGCCAGCCGCGCTCCCTGCCGATGCGGTTCATTGTTGCCGCGAAGGCGGGGAAAGCCACGTCGCCCGCGGTGGTCTCGTCGTGCGCGATGAAGCCATGGGAGTTGATGCTGACGGGCAGCGTGTCGGGATCGTGCCCGGCCGCCGCCGCCGTCTGCCTGTACAGCTCCACGATGGGTCGGAACCGCGCGGCCTCGCCGCCGATGATGGCGAGGGCCATGGGCAGCCCCAGCGTCGCCGCCCGCACGACGGAGCGTGGGGTGCCGCCCACCGCGATCCACACGGGGAGGGGGTCCTGGAGCGGGCGCGGATAGACCGGACGGTCATCGATGGAGGGGCGGTGCCGGCCCTGCCATGACACGCGCTCGTTCGCGCGAAGGTGCAGGAGCAGGTCCAGCGTCTCCTCGAAGAGCTCGTCGTAATCGTCGAGCCGCTGACCAAAGAGAGGGAACGATTCGGTGAAGGAGCCCCGGCCGGCCATGATCTCGGCGCGCCCTCCCGAGAGGAGGTCCAGGGTCGCGAAGTCCTGGAAGACGCGGACCGGGTCGTCCGAGCTCAGCACCGTGACCGCGCTGGTCAGGCGGATGCGCTCGGTGCGGGCGGCGGCGGCGGCCAGCACCACGGCGGGAGCGGACACGGCGTAGTCGGGGCGGTGGTGCTCGCCCACGCCGAACACGTCGAGGCCCACCTGGTCGGCGAGCTCGATCTCCTCCAGGAGGTGGCGGAGCCGCAGGTCCGGCTCGAGCTGGCGGCCGCTCGCCGCATCGAAGCGCGTCTCGGCGAACGTGTAGAGCCCGATCTCCACGAACCCCGGGCCGCTCCCGTCTAGCGGGTGAGGAGGAAGGCGGCGGCGATGAACCCCGCCACGATCCCGAGTCGCTTCCAGCTGAACGGCTGTCCGGTGCGCGGGTTCGGCACGTGCGTCCAGATCACGATGGCCCCGCAGCTGGTGGTGCCGAACTGGGACGGCAGCTCGGAGCCGTGGTAGACTTCCACGGCGTCCAGATCGTTGGGATGGAGGAGGGCGTCCACCGGAAAGGGCGGGATGGTGCGGACGCCGTCCAGGTACACGTCGGCCCTGCAGCCGCCGCGCAGGAGCGCCACGCCGCCCTGGCCCGAGATGCGGCCCCCGGAGCTCATGCGCACGCCCGCCATGGTCCGGAAGATGTCGGAGACGCGCATGACGCTCCCCTTCTGGATCTCGTCGCGGCTCACGAAACGGCCGATGCCGCGCCGCCGCCGGTCGTAGAAACCGTTCGCGTCCAGGTTGCGCGAGCGCGCCTCCGCCACCACCAGCAGGGGATCCATCTCCACCGCGTCGGCCACCATCTCCACGTCGATCCGGAGTCCGAGCTCACTGCGGTACGCGACGGAATCGATGACGGACTGGTAGCCGATCCTCTCGATGGCGATGCCGTAGCGTCCGCTGGCCAGGTCTGCCAGCAGGAAGCGCCCCCGGGCGTCGGTGAGGAGGACGGGCGGTCGGGCGAGCGTGGCGGGGGCGTCCGCGAGCGGACGCAGCGTCACCGCCACGCCTTCGATTGGCTGGCGGGTCTCCCGGTCCACCACGATGCCCACGATGCCGGGGGCGTCGCCCCGATCGCGCCGGTCTCCCGCATCCTGCGCGCCCGCGAGCGCGGGGAACGCCGTCGCGAGGGCGAGGGCGGACGTGAGGAGGGCGCGCATGAGCAAGCTCGGCTCCCTGGCGCCGCGCCCCGCGCGGGACGGGCGCCGGTGGCGGTAACGTACCGGGATTCTACGCCGGTGACCCCGAAGGGTTTCGGCGCGGCGGCGGAGCGCCACCCGTGTAGATCCTACATGGGCGAGGCCGGCGGCAGCGCCACGGCGCCCAGCGGCCGCGGCATCGCCCCGGGCTGGTAGATGCGGGATTCGAGGGCTGTCAGGTCGTCGGTCAGCAGGGTGTTCAGCGTGCGAATGGCGTCGGCGACCCTCTCCTGCGCGCGCTCGATTTGCCATACCTGATCGGCGGTGGGGGGCGCGTGGATGCCCTCGATGGCCCCGGCCAGGCGGCCGGCGCTCGCCTCGTCCAGCGCCTCGGCCGCGGCCTCCAGGCGCTCGGCCAGGCTGTCGGCCTCGGCCAGGAGCCGACTGCCCCCGTCGCCGGCGCGCTCCAGCGCCTCCCGGGCCGCCTCGATCCGCCCCTGCGCCGTGTCGATGGCGCTCTCCGCGCTCTCGATCGCACGGGACATCCCGTGGAGGCGCGTCAGCGCGTCCTGGCGCTCGGCCATCACGGCGCGCGACACGTCCACGCGCGGATCCTGGCGCACGACCACGTCGGCCGTCGAAGTGGCGTCGCCGGCCGTGAGCCGCACCGCGTAGGTGCCGGGCAGGACGAGCGGACCGTTGCCGCCGCCGTCCTCGCCGGGGCCGTCGGCGCGGAGATCCCACACCGCCGTCTGGATGCCCGCCTCGCCGGGCCCCTCCAGCGTCCGGAGGACCCCCCCGCCCGGCTCCAGGACCTCGAGTTGGACGGGAGACTCCAGGTCCTGGCGCAGCCAGTAGCGGAGCGACGCGCCTTCCGGCGGGTTGTCTCCGATGAACTCGCCGGCCACGAACCAGGGGCCGCCGCCGATGACCCACTGGGTGCCCCGCTGCCCGTCGAACAGCACGGCGTCCCGGGCCAGCACGTCACCCCGGGCGATCTGCTCCAGCGGCGTCACGTCGTCCAGGATCCAGATGCTGCGGCCGTGCGTCGCGATGACCAGGTCGTTGTCCCGCGGGTGGATGCGCATGTCGTCCACCGGTACGGTCGGGAAGTTGCCCGTGAGCCGGCTCCAGCGCTGGCCCCGGTCCGTCGAGAGGTAGAGGCCCACCTCGTTGCCGAGGAAGACGAGCCCGGGCGTGCGCGGGTGCTCGCGGATGGCGTTCACCGACGCGTCGTCGGGCAGCCCCTCGGTGATGGACCGCCAGTCGTCCCCGAAGTTCTCGCTCACCAACACGTAGGGCCGGTAGTCGTCGTCCTTGTGGCCGTCGAACGTGAGGTAGACGCGTCCCGGCACGTGATGCGAGGGCTCGATGCCGCTCACCCACATGCCGTGCCGCAGGCCCGGCACCGAGCCGGTCAGGTCGGTCCAGGTGGCGCCGCCGTCGCGGGAGCGCCAGAACATCCCGTCGTCGGTGCCAGCATAGAGCACGGCGGCGTCGAGGGGCGACTCGCCGATCTCGGAGATGGTGCCGTAGTAGCTCACGCCGTCGTGACGCGACAGGGTCGTGGAATCGACGGGCTGGCCCATGATGGGCAGCGTGTCGCGGTCGATCTGCCGGGTCAGGTCCGGGCTGGCCTCCTCCCACGAATGGCCGCGGTCGCGGGAGCGCATGAGGTGGTTGGCGCCCGCGAAGACCGTGGCCGGGTCGTGGTGCGAGACGTGGAGCGGCGTGTTCCAGTGCCAGCGGTATTCCCGCTCCTCGTCGTCGGCCGTGGGCCGGGCGGTCGGCTGGAGCGACGCCGTCTCCGTGGTGCCGGCGTGGTAGCGCCCGAAGCGGCCGTTCTGGGACTCGCTGTAGATGATCCCGGGATCGGTGGGGTCGATGACGTTCCAGAAGCCGTCGCCGCCCCAGATGCGCACCCAGTCCTTGTTGCGGGGGCCGGACTTGGTCATGCGGCCCTCGTCGGTCAGGGTCCGGCTGGGGCCGCACCACGAGTTGTTGTCCTGCAGCCCTCCGCAGATCCAGTACGGGTCGCGGGAGTCGACGTCGATCTGGTAGAACTGCCCCGCGGCCACGTTGTGGTGGTGCAGCCAGTTCTGCCCGCCGTCGCGCGACGTGGCCACGCCGCCGTCGTTGCCGGTGATGACCAGGTCGGGATCGTGGGGGCTGACCCACAGCGCGTGGTGGTCCAGGTGGACCCCCGGAGCGGCCTCGCCCGGCCACCAGGTGCGGCCCCCGTCGTCGGAGATGGAGAACTGCACACCGCCCAGGTAGATCCGCTCGGGGTTGCTCGGGTCGATGCGCACCAGGGAGAAGTACATGGGCCGCGGGTTGCGGTCGCTCATCTTCTCCCAGCTCTCGCCGCGGTCGGTGGAGCGATAGAGGCCCCGCCCGTCGGGGTTCGACTCGACGAGGGCATAGAGGAGGTCGCCGTCGCGGCGATGGATGTCCAGGCCGATCCTGCCCTTGTCGCCCTCCGGGAGCCCCTCCGTCATCTCACGCCAGGTCTCGCCGCCGTCCAGTGTGCGGTAGATGCCGCTCTCCGGACCGTCGGCGCTGAAGCCCCAGGGGGTGCGCCGGCGCTGGTACATGGCGGCGAACAGCGTGTTGGGGTCGTTCCTGTCCATGACCAGGTCGATGGCGCCCGTGTTCTCGTCGATGTAGAGCGACTTCTCCCAGGTGCGCCCTCCATCGGTGCTCTTGTAGACGCCCCGCTCCTCGTTGGGGCCGAAGAGGTGGCCCACGGCCGCGACGTAGACGACGTCGGGGTCGGCGGGATGCACCACGATGCGCCCCACGTGGCGCGTCTCCTCCAGCCCCAGGTGCGTCCACGTCTCCCCGGCGTCCGTCGATCGCAGGATTGCGTACTTCCCGGCGGCGAAAGCGTTCCGGCCGGTGACCGCGACCGAGAGCCTGCCCTCGCCGCCCGTGGCGAGATCCGCCCAGCTCGCCCCGCCGTCGGTGCTACGACTGATCCGGCCGCCGTCCCGACCGACGAGCACCAGCCCGTCGGCGCCGCGGGCGATGTCCCACGCGTCCTTCAGTTCCTCGACCTCC
>JAHWKH010000133.1 GCA_019347995.1 Gemmatimonadota bacterium
CGGGGTGAACATCGAGCGCCGGGTCCGCCGGAGCGACGGGACGGCCCACTACCTCATGCGGGTCCTGCCCTGCCGGCAGGATGACGACGCCATAGACGGCGTCCTGGTGACCTTCCTCTGCAACCACTGTCCCTTCGTGAAGCACGTGCAGGAGGGGCTGGCGGCGTTCGCCCGCGAGTACCAGGAGAAGGGCCTGGCGGTGGTCGGCATCAGCAGCAACGACGCCGCGGCCTACCCCCAGGACCGACCCGAGGCCATGAAGGAGGAGGCGGAGCGCGCCGGCTACACGTTCCCCTACCTGTACGACGAGAGCCAGGAGGTGGCGAAGGCCTACCGCGCCGCCTGCACGCCGGACTTCTTCCTCTTCGACCGCGACCTGCGCCTGGCGTACCGGGGGCAGATGGACGCGAGCCGGCCCGGCAACGACGTGCCCGTGACGGGCGAGGACCTGCGGCGGGCCGCCGACGCGGTGCTGGCGGGACGCTCTCCCTCGGAGGATCAGACGCCCAGCGTAGGGTGCAACATCAAGTGGAAGCCCGGCAACGCGCCGCAGGGGTTCGGCGCCTGACTTCCCTGGCCCGGGTCCCGGCGGACGAGACCCCAGGACGTCGAAACGCCACCGGTGGCCGAAGCCCCCGGTGGCGTCCGATTTTTGTTCTGTCCCTACCCGGCGCGAAAGACCGCTACCGGCTCTGGACAGCTCCGATCGTCATTGATCCGACGCTATGCGCCGAAGCGGCGATCGCTTGCCCGTGCCAGGTAGGACAGAAGACTCGGACTAAGCAAGGGATCACCTCCTTTTTGAAGAACACATCGGGCGGGTCGCCGGCGGGCTCCTCCTCCCGCGGTCCTGGAGCTCCCACCACTCTGGGTGTCGGCCCCGGCCCAGACCTCTCGGTCGTCACGAAGCTAAGGAAGCTTCGGTGGCCCCGGCAAGGTCGGCTCTTTCTACACCTGTGGGAGCGAAGGTTCCCGGCGGTGTGATGCTCAGCCGTCGGGGGTGAGCGCGGCCCGGCCGACGCCGACGCCGAGCTCCTCGCTCCAGACCAGCACGTAGCGCCACACGGCCCCCCGGGGCATGCGGAAGGTCCAGCGCGCGGAGGTGAGCCCGGGCGCCAGGTCTCCGACCCGCACGGCCCCGGCGAGGTCCGGCTCGTTGGACAGGAAGACGGCCGTCCCCGGCACCGGCGGAATCGAGAGCTCGCTGAGCTCCAGCGCCGCGTTGCCCTCCTCGTCGATGCGGTAAGTGGCCCGCCCGCTGGCGGCGTACGCCAGGGGGGAGAAGGACCCCGACGCGCTGTACACGGCGGGCCCCGGCTCCACGTCGGTGACGTCCACCTGCGGGCCGGTGAAGAACTCGCCGCCGCACCCCCACGCCAGCGCGCCGAGGAGGGGCACGAGGCGGCCGGCGCTCCGGCGCCTCACGCGCGCCTCCACGCCCAGCGGAAGAGCAGGCCGCTCACCAGGAGCGCGGCGCCGATCCAGAGCACGCCCCACACCACCGTGGGTACGCCGGTCATGCGCGCCAGGAGGAGCGCGTCCGACGGCAGGTGGGGCCGGTCCAGCACGTCCGACTTGATGTCCAGGATGGCGTAGAGACAGCTGGTGAGCCCCAGGACCAGCAGGATGCGGCGGTTCCAGATGTCGGGAAGCCGCCACGCGGCCAGGAGGAGGAAGGCTCCGAACAGGATGCAGAAGAGGAGACCGAAGCCTCCCCGCACGTGCACGACGGTCAGCGCCAGCACCACCACCGCGGTCGCCGCGAGGACCCCGGCCGCGGGGACGCGGCGGCCGTAGCCCGCCACCACCAGCACGACCCCCCACAGCAGGCTTCCCAGGTAGCCCGCCGAGAGGCCCAGGAAGGCGTTGCCTCCGCGGCCGTACGTGACCCCTCCCTGCGCCGGATCGAGGGTGATGCCCTCCACGACGCCGCCCGTGATCCAGATGGCCACGGCGTGGCTCAGCTCGTGGAGAAGCACGACGAAGATCTTGAGCGGGTAGACGGCCGGCGAGCTCCAGAAGAACCAGATCAGGCCGAAGTACACGGCGAATCCGGTCAGAAACCCGATGCGCCGCTTCGTCTTCCGCTTCATGCTCCCTCCATGGCGACCTCGATGGGCACGGCGAAGCGCAGCAGCGGCGCGCGGGCCGCCACCTCGTCCCGGGCGAGGCTCGCGTTCTGGCCGCCGGCGGCGAGGGCGCCGCGCGCGGCCTCCTTCACCGCGTCCGCGGACATCCCCGGCGAGAGCCCCAGGGTGGCGGACCAGCGCCGGAGGGTGTCCTCCCAGGCCGTACGGATCTCCGCCTCGGCGGGTTCAGGCACCTCGAGACCGACGTCGGCCGCGCGGCTCGCCGCGGCCTGCAGCGCCACCGCGTCCCCCAGCGCCTGTCGCCGCGCGGCCTCGGGGCCCTGCACGGCGCGCTCCCACGCGTCCCGCTCCAGGGCCGCCAGGGCACGGCGGTAGTCACCGGCCGTGTACCGGTTATCGGCCCACGTGGCCAGGGTCGCGCTGTCGGGGACGGCGGCGTCGGTGGCGCGTGCCGCGGCGTCGTCGGCCCAGCGCAGGTCGGCGGGGAGCGACCGGGCCGTGTCGCGGTCGAAGGACGGGTCCACCATGGCCGCCACGCGCGTCATCACGGCGGTGCGGGCCTCCTCGAACGGGACCGTGTCGCGGGCCTCGAGGCGCAGCACGTGGAAGCCGTACTGGGTCTCCACCACGCCGCTGATCCCGCCGGGTTCGAGCGCGTTGGCGGCGCGCCAGAACTCGGGCACCCACGCCCCCTCGCGCCCCGGGGAGAGGAGCCCCTGCCGGCCCTCGGCGCCCGGCTCCTCCGAGACCTCGGCCGCCACCTCGGGAAACCCCTCTCCGGCGCGGATCCGCTCCAGCGCGCGCTCCGCCTTCGCCCGGGCCTCGGCGCGGGTGGCCTCGGTCTCGTAGCGCTCCGAAAGCACGATGAGGTGGCGCACCGTGAGCTCCCAGGCCGGATCGGTCCGGTAGCGGGCGCGCAGCACCGCTTCGCCCACGCCGGCCTCCTCCAGCGTCGAGCGGGCATCCAGCAGGCGGGCGAGCGCCTCGCGACGGCGGCGCTCGGTGAGGGGGGCGCCCAGCTCGGTGCCGCGCCCGGCGGCCACGATCTGTCCCAGCGCCGCCAGCAGGGCCAGACGCTCGCGGCGATCCCCGGACAGCCCCAGCACCTCGTTCTCCGTGAAGGCGATCTCCCCGGCACGGACGGCCGCCGGGGGCTCCGCGGCGCAGCCGACGGAGAAGGAGGCCGCGAGGAGGAGGGCGGTGAGGGTTCGGGGGCGCATCGGGATATAGTGACGGAGAGCACCCTCCTCTTCAACCGGATCGGCACGGGACGTTTGCGAAGGCGCCGTGCCGCTACTACTGTAGAAAATTCCCCACATCACCGGCACGAACCCGAGCGGCCCAGGCCGCTCTCCGCCCCCTTTCGTCATGCACCTCTCCGCCGTCCTCCGCCGTGTCGTCCGCCCCCGCCGCTCCACGGCCGCGGCACTCCTCCTGGTCCCTCTCCCCCTCTGGGCCGTTGCCCACGGCGGCGAGGCCGCCACCGGCCCGGCGGATGCCGCCACGGAGGCGAACGTCCCCGCGGAGACCGCGGCCGGCGCGCCCGCCTCCGTCGCCGCGATGGCCGTCGAGCCGGCGTCCGCCACCGTCACCGTCGACGACCGCGCCATCGAGCCGGCGCCCGCCACGGTCACCGTCGATCCGGGGCTCCGGCCGCTGCGCGCCGCTGCCCGCCCCTCCACCACCTTCGACCCCCAGCGCGCCCCGTTCGCCCTGGAGGTGGACGGGCAGCCCGTGCCCTACCGGGTGATGGCGGTCCTGGCGCTGCCGGGACGCCCGCTGGCCATCGAGATCGTCGGTGGAGGCGCCGCGCACGCGCTCGTTCACGCCGGCGGGGTGGCCTCGGTGGACGGTCCCGGGCGCTGGCGCTGGACGCCGCCCGAGGAGCCCGGGATCCACGCGCTTCGGATCGAAGGCCCGGCCGGCACCGTGGCGCTCAACGTCCTGGTGCTCCACCCCCGCGACGAGGTGGAGGGCGGCCGGATGCACGGCTACGACATCGGCGCGTACCGGGAGGAGCCCCTGCGGGGCAGCCCCCTCTACCTCCCACCCGCTGGCTTCGTCGAGATGGGGGCCGAGGACGCCGACGTGCTCCTCTCGCCGCACCTGACGCTGGGCCAGTTCCGCTGCAAGCAGCCGGGCGAGCCCCAGTACCTGCACGTCACGCCGGCGCTCCTGCTCAAGCTGGAAGCGCTCCTGGAGGCGGTGAACGACGCCGGCTACGCCGCGCCCACCCTGCACGTCATGTCGGGGTTCCGCACGCCCGCCTACAACCGCGCCATCGGAAACACCACCTCCTACAGCCGCCACCTCTGGGGCGACGCGGCCGACGTGTGGGTGGACGCCGACGGCGACGGAGAGATGGACGACTGGAACGGGGACGGGCGCGTGGACACGGCGGACGCCCGCATCCTCCTGCGCATCGCCGAAGGCGTGGAGGGGAAGGACGGCGTGCTTCCCGGGGGCCTCGGCCTCTATCGGCGCAACGCCGTGCACGGCCCCTTTGTCCACGTGGACGCCCGGGGGTACGCAGCGCGCTGGTAGGGCGTTCGGCAGGAGGCTCACCGGGGCTCGGGATCCGGCCGGATCGGCAGTATGTCGCGACAGCGTGCTCCCTAGCTATCTTTGACATTCATACTGCCATTTACGAGACCGGCAGCCTGCCGTCCGGTGGGACGAGCCGGTCCGCGCGAACGACTCCGTGGATCTAGCCGACGTCCTCGCTGCCCTCGACGCGCTGAACGACGCCCTCCCTGCCGAGGGCGCCGTCGTCTATGCGCGCTCGTTCGAGGGCGAGATGCTGCAGGTGGCCGGGGACGTCCGTCGTCTCACGGGCCACGAGGCGGCGGATCTGCGTGGTGGCCCCGAGCGCTGGTGGTCGCGGGTGCACCGGGAGGACCGGGACGCGGCGCGCGCGGCCTCCCGCGATCTCCGGCCGGGGGAGAGCGTCACCGTCGAGTACCGGCTGATGCGGCCTTCCGGAGGCGAGAGCTGGGTGCGCGACGTGATGCTGGCGCTCCCGGAGGAAGGCGGCGGCGGCATCGCCGGCACGCTGGTGGGCGTGGGCCTGGAGCGCAGCTTCCGGGCCCAGATCGCGGCCCTGGAAGCCCGCATCTGGGAGTCGCAGCGGCTCGAGTCGCTGGGCGCCCTCTCGGGCAGCGTGGCCCACGACTTCAACAACCTCCTCACGACCATCCTGTCGTCGGCCCAGCTCCTGGACTCACAGAACGAAGAGCTGTCCCGCGAAGCGCGGCGCGACCTGCACCTCATCCAGGACGCCGCCCGACGCGGCGCCGGCCTGGTCCGGCAGATCCTCCACTTCGCCTCGCGACGGCCCGCGGAGCCCGGCCCGCTGGACGTGAACGACGTCGTGTCGGGACTGGAGCCCATCCTGCGCCGCCGCATCGGCTCCGACGTGGTCCTGGACGTGCGCTATGGAAGCGCGCTGCCCGTCATCACGGGGGATACCGCGCGCCTCGAGCAGGTGCTGCTGAACCTGGTGGTGAACGCCCACGAAGCCACGCCGGCGGGCGGTGACATCAAGGTGGAGACGGCGTTCGAGCGGGTAGAGGAGCCTCTCCTGGTGGAGGGGGAGTCGAGCCCCCTTCCCACCGGCTCGTACGTGCGGATCAGCGTGCGCGACAGCGGGACCGGGATCCCCCTGGCGGCGCGTGCGCGCATCTTCGAGCCGTTCTTCTCCACGAAGCGCTCCCGGGGCGGGAGCGGCCTCGGCCTGTCGACCGTGCAGCGCGTGGTGCACGCCCAGGGTGGGGGCATACGCATCGAGACCGATCCAGGACGCGGAACGTGCTTCAAGGTCTACCTCCCGGCGCGGCCCTCGGCGGTGCCGGCGGAGCTGCGGGCAGCGACCCTGGCCGAGCCTCGAGGGGGGTTCCGCATCCTCGTGGTGGAGGACGACGAGGGGGTGCGCTCGCTGCTCGAGAGGATGCTGGTGCGGGACGGACACGCCGTGGTGGGCGCGGAGTCGGCCACCGAAGCCATCCGGTCCTTCGATCGCGCCAGGCCGCCCTTCGACGTCCTCCTGGCCGACGTGGTGCTCGTGGGCCGTTCCGGCCCCGACGTCGTGAAGGCGCTACGGCGGCGGGCCCCCGACCTGGCGGTGGTCTACGTATCGGGAATGGGACACGATTCGGCGCGGGCGCGGGGCGTGGACAGCAGGGAGATCTTCCTGGCCAAGCCGTTCTCCGAGGCCGAGCTGCGCGACGCCCTGGCGCGGGCGCGGGAGCGGAGCCGGAGAGACGAAGGGGACCAGGCCAGCCACGCCTGAGGGCGCCCGGGCGCCCGCCTATTCCTCGGGCAACGCTGCCCCCGGCATGGTGAGCAGCGCGGCATAGAGGTCCACCGCGTACCACAGGTTCGCCAGCCTCAGGTTCTCGTCCGGGGCGTGCTGGTTGTTGTCGTGGTTCGCCACCGGCACGATGACGGCCGGCTTGCCCATCACGTCCGTGAAGAGGTAGAGGGGCAGCGAGCCGCCCAGCGTCGGCAGCAGCACCAGCGGCCCCAGGCCCGCCGCGTCGGCGGCCGCCTCGGCGGCCCGGGTCACCTCCCGCACCACGGGCAGGTCCATGGACGTGCGCGCCGCCGGGTACCCTCCGCTCCTCCGTATCCGGGCGATCTTCGCGTGGCGCAGCCGCGTCCCGCGGTCGGGCTCCTCGCGCACGATGTGGTAGCCCTGCCGGCGGATGTGCGCCTCCACCAGGTCGAGCATGTGGGCGGGATCGTTGCCCTTCACGAGCCGCACGCCCAGCACCGCCTCGGCGGTGGAGGGGATGGCGTTGCGCGCCAGGGGACCCACGTTGCCGCTGGCCATTCCGCGCACGGTGAGGG